>NZ_JAUMYY010000046.1 GCF_030528405.1 Fusobacterium sp. | reverse complement strand
AAATTTTTAAAAAATTTCAAATTTAATATTATTTATGATAAAATATATAAAGAATTTTATATAGAAAGTTTTTAGGTGAGAAATGAGTAAACTAATTTTTATAATAACTATAAGTGCATTGATAGGTTGGATAACAAATTTCGTTGCTATAAAAATGTTATTTAGACCTCATAGAGAGATAAATTTTATATTTTTTAAGATACAAGGCTTAATCCCCAAAAGGAAGCATGAAATAGGAGAAGGAATTGCTGAAACAATTGAGAAGGAACTTGTTTCTATAAGAGATATTGTTGAAAAACTAAGCGATGAAGAGTTTTTTGATAAACTTGATAATTTAATAGATAGTATTTTAGAAAAGGATTTAAAATTGAGAATAAAAGAAATGTTTCCTTTTCTTCAGCTTTTTTTAAATGATAAGGTACTTGATGAAATAAAGCTAGCAATAAAGAAAATAATTTTTGAAAATAAAGAAGAAGTGGTTAACTTTTTTTCTAGTTATATTGAAGAAAGAACTGACTTTAAAAAAATAATTGTAGATAAAATTTCTAACTTTTCACTGGAGAAAACAGAAAAACTAATATTTGATTTAGCAAAAAGAGAATTAAAGCATATAGAGATTATTGGAGCAATATTGGGAGCGATAATAGGTCTTTTTCAATATTTTATTTTTTTATTTGTTTAATTAAGGAGTAATTGTGGAACGAATAATAAGTGATTTAGAAATAGAAAATGAAATTGAAATACAAAAAACACTAAGACCTAAGACATTTAGAGAATACATAGGCCAAGAAAATTTGAAAGAAAAAATGTCTATTTGTATCCAAGCAGCTAAAAAAAGAAGTACGACTGTTGATCATATTCTACTGTATGGTCCTCCTGGACTTGGTAAAACTACTTTAGCAGGAGTAATTGCGAATGAAATGAAAGCAAATTTAAAAATAACATCTGGGCCAATTTTAGATAAAGCGGGAGATTTAGCTGCTATTTTAACATCATTAGAAGAGAATGATATTTTATTTATTGATGAAATTCATAGATTAAACAGCTCAGTTGAGGAGATATTATATCCTGCTATGGAAGATGGAGAACTTGATATTATGATAGGTAAAGGTCCTTCAGCAAGGTCAATAAGAATAGAACTTCCTCCCTTCACTTTAGTTGGTGCGACAACAAGGGCAGGCCTTTTAAGCTCACCCCTTAGAGATAGATTTGGAGTAAGTCATAAAATGGAATACTACAACGAAATAGAAATAAAGGGCATAGTAATTAGAGGAGCTAAAATACTTGGAGTTGCCATAGATGAAAAAGGAGCTACTGAAATTTCTAAAAGAAGCCGTGGTACTCCTAGAATAGCTAATAGATTACTGAAAAGAGTCAGAGATTATTGTGATATAAAAGGAAATGGTCTTATAGATGAACAAATAGCAAAAAAAGCTTTGGACATGCTTGGAGTAGATGAAAACGGTTTGGATGAACTAGATAGAAATATTATAAAATCAATTATAGATAATTATGACGGAGGTCCAGTTGGTATAGAGACACTTTCTCTTTTGCTAGGTGAAGATAAAAGAACCTTGGAGGAGATATATGAACCTTATCTTGTAAAAATGGGATTTTTAAAAAGAACAAACAGAGGTAGAGTCGTAACTTTAAAAGCATACCAGCATTTTAAAAGGAAAGAAGAAAGGTAAAATAGTATGAAAATTAATACAAAGGTAAGATATGGATTAAAAGCTCTGGCTTATATAGCGGAGAATTCAAGTGAAACAAAATTAGTCAGAATTAGAGATATTTCTGAAGATCAAGGCATATCTGTTCAGTATTTAGAGCAGATATTATTTAAATTAAAAAATGAAAATGTTATTGAAGGGAAAAGAGGGCCAACAGGAGGCTATAAACTTGCAAAAGAAGCAAAAGAGATTGATTTATACAGTATTTATAAAATTTTAGATGATGAGGTTAAAGTTATAGATTGTAATGAATCAGAAGAGGCAAGACATAGTTGTAAGGACGAAATGTGTGGTACTACTTGTATTTGGAGTAAGCTTGATAATGCTATGACTAAAATATTATCTGAAACTTCATTGGATGATTTTATAAAAAATGGTAATAGAATATAGGAGAACAACTTGATAACTGTTATTGTAGATACAGGTAATTTTTATAGAGATGGAATAGTAATAGACAGTTTAGCTGATATAAATCATATAAAGAATGTTTTTCGAAAAACTGTGGGAGATGAAATAAGAGTAGTTGACGGTAAAAATGAATATTTATGTCAAATTGAAAAAATAGAAGAAAAGAAAGTTTTTTTAAAAATTCTTAGTATAAAAAAAGATACTTTCTCATACGATATAGAAATTGATGCTGGAATTTGTCTTTTAAAAAATGAAAAAATGGATTTAACAATTCAAAAATTAACAGAATTGGGAATAAAAAAAATAATTCCTATAGCGGCTAAAAGATCTGTAGTAAAACTTAATAAGAAAAAAGAGAAATGGGATATAATTGTAAGAGAAACACTTAAACAATGCCAAGGAATCCAACCTACAGAGATTGAAGAAATAACAAAAATAACTGAAATAGACTATTCTTTTTATGATATAATAATAGTTCCTTATGAATGTGAAGAACAAATTTATCTAAGAGATGTATTCAAAAAACTATCTAATAAACCTAAAAGAATCCTTTTTATAATAGGTCCAGAAGGTGGCTTTGATCAAAGTGAAATAGATTTTTTTAAGACAAAAAATATTAATATAATAAGTTTAGGAAAAAGAATATTGAGAGCTGAAACAGCCGCTATAGTAACGGGAGGAGTAATAATAAATGAATTTCAATAAGAGAGTAGCCTTTCATACTCTTGGTTGTAAAGTAAATCAATACGAAACAGAAAGTATAAAAAATCAGTTATTAAAAAAAGGATATGAAGAGGTATCTTTTGAGGAAATGTCTGATATTTATATTATAAATTCTTGCACAGTAACAAGTATAGCAGATAGAAAGACTAGAAATATGCTAAGAAGAGCAAAGAGAATAAATCCTAATGGAAAGGTAATAGTAACAGGTTGTTATGCACAAACTAATAGTAGAGAAATTTTAGAAATAGAAGATGTAGATTATGTAATAGACAATAAAAATAAAAGTAATATAATTAATTTTGTTGAAGCAATAGAAGATTTGAACAACGAACGACACAAACAAGGGAATATTTTTCAAGAAAGAGAATACCAAGAATATGAATTTGCTACACTTCGAGAGATGAGTAGAGCCTATGTGAAAATACAGGATGGCTGTAATCAATTTTGTTCTTATTGTAAAATTCCTTATGCTAGAGGAAGAAGTAGATCAAGAACAAAAGAAAATATATTAAAAGAAATAAATAGACTGGTTAAAGATGGTTTTAAAGAAATAATTTTAATAGGGATAAATCTAGGGGCATACGGTGAAGATTTTAAAGAAAAAGATAGTTTTGAAAACTTAGTTAGAGAAATTTTAAAAGTAGAAAAATTAGAAAGAGTAAGAATAGGCTCTGTATACCCAGATAAATTGTCAGATGATTTTATAGATTTATTTAAAAATAAAAAAATGGCAAAACATCTTCATATTTCACTTCAATCTTGTGATGATACAGTTCTTAAAAATATGAGAAGAAATTATGGAGCTTCTCTTATAAAAGAAAGACTTTTAAAATTAAAAGAAAAAGTTAAAAATATTGAATTTACAGCAGATGTAATAGTAGGTTTTCCTAAAGAGAGTGAAGAAATGTTTTGGAATACATATAAATTAATTGAAGAGATTAAATTTTCAAATTTACATATCTTTCAGTATTCTGATAGAGAGGATACAATTGCTAGTAAAATGGAGGGAAAGATAGACTCTAGAACAAAGAAATTTAGAGCAGATAAATTGGAGGAATTAAAAAATAAAATGTTTCTTGAAAGTCGTGAAAAGTATTTAGGTAAGACTTTGGCTGTTTTATTAGAGGAGGAAAAGGAAGGAGAATTTTTAGGTTATAGCGATAATTATTTAAAGGTTAAATTAAAAAATAACAATAAATTTAAATTTAATGTAAATGAAATAGTTGATTTAAAAATTGAAAAAATAGAAGAAGCTGTTTTAGTTGGAGAAAAAGGAGACTTACTATGACAAAAAAGAGAAAAAAAAGAGGAAGAGCCCCAGTATTTATTTTAATTCTAATTTTAATATTAACAACATTGTTATATTTTAATTTTAGAGGAAATAATATAAAATTATCTAAAGATGAGAGGGTTTTAATAATTGGTAAACAAAATTTATTTGCTGTATATGAAGATAGGTTGGCTGTAAAGATTCCTTTTGAGTTAAGTATTAATAATGAAGAAACTATTAAAGATATAGTTGCTACTAAGAACTATGAAAGTGTCTTAGAAAAGATAAATGAAATTATGCCTGAAAAAATGAACAGGTACGTAGTTATTTCTTCAGGAAGTTTAAAACTAGATGTTGAAAACGAAAAAAATATACCTGAGACGAATGTTGGAGATAAAAGATTAATATTAACTTCAAGTGTTTCCGCTATGTTTAAAGAATTATATAATGAAAAGAATTCAATATATGAATTAAATGAGAATATATTGGTTGATGTTTTGAATGCAAATGGAAGAGGAGGGTATGCAAGAAAAACTGGAGAGTTTATAAAAGCCAAGTTAGGAATGAAGTATAATGCGGCTAATTATGAAATGCAACAAGAAGAAAGTTACATTATTTTAAATGATATATCTAAAGAAAAAGCTGCTGAAATAATAGAAAAATTACCAGAGAAATACTTTAAGATTAAGAGCAAATCTGCAATTCCTACTTTGGCAAATATAGTTATAGTGCTAGGAAAGGAAGAAAAAATTGATTTTAAAATAGAAGTTTATTCTTTACAGGAAACAACATCAAAATCAATTATAGATATGCTAAAAAAGCAGGGTTATAAAAATTTATCAATTCATAAGGCGAAAGAAGATGTTCAAGAAACTTTAATAGAATATAGCAAAGAGGATTATTTTATAGCTTATAAAATATCAAAACTTCTTAATATAAACAACATGGTTGAAATAGATTCTATGAAAGATAAAGTACATATTATAATAAAATAAGGGAGCAGATAAAATGTTATCAGTTTTATCTTTAGTTTTGATACTTATTGAAAATAGTCTTCCCTTAGATGGAATGATTTTATTTACATCACTTCCCTTTATTTCGTATACTGTGAAGAGAAAGGGCAGTATATTTTTTCTATTATTGACATATATTTTGATAACAACTCAGACAGATAGATATTTTTATATATTTTTAGTCATATTATTTTATATAATATTAAATGGGATAGTTTTATCATTTATGGATTATAATAAAAGAACAGCTGTCTATATATTATTATTACAAATAGCTTTTTATGGTTTACTTAGTTTTAATGTTTTCAGTATAAAGTGTTTTATAATAAATATTTGTGGCTTTATATTTTGGAATTATATATACACTAAATATATTGAAATAAAAGGATAATAAATAAATGAAATTTAGAAGAGAAAAAGAGCAAATTATATTAGGTGAGAGAAAAAAAGATAGAGAGGCTATTTTTAAAATAGGCGTTTTTTGTTGTTTTTTGATTCTTATAGGAAGATTAGGATATTTACAATTGATAAAAGGTGAGGAATACCTTCAACTTTCAGAGAGAAATCAGTTTAAAGTTGTAAGAATAGATTCACCAAGAGGCAAAATAATTGACAGCAAAGGAAGAACAGTAGTTACAAATGGTGCAGGGTATAGGCTTATTTATTTAGAAGGTAGAGAACAAAACCCTGAATATATAAAAAAAATAGCAGAATTAGTAGGAAAAGATGAAGAATATATATCTAAAAGAATAAAAAATGCGGAAATATTCCCCTATACTAAAGAAAGTATATTGATGGAAGATTTAGATGAGGTCAGTGCTCATAAATTAATAGAAGTTGCAGGAGATTATCCTTTCATAGAAGTTCAAGCTTATTCTAAGAGAAGGTATCTTTATGATGATGTTGCATCTCATACTTTAGGTTATGTGAAAAAGATATCTGAAAAAGAATATGAAGAGTTGAAGGAAAAAGATTATACACCAAGAGATATAATTGGGAAAAATGGAATAGAAAAAACATACGATAGTATTTTAAAAGGGCAAGTAGGCTATGAATATATAGAAGTTAATGCACTTAATAAAATCCAAAGGCAGATAGGAGAAAAAAAAGAACCGATTGTTGGTAAAGACTTGCATATGAGCATAGATATAGAACTGCAAAAATATATGGAAGAAGAATTTGAAAAAGATGAAAGAAGTGGTTCTTTTATAGCCTTAAAAGCTAAAACAGGAGAAATAGTAACAATAGTAAGCTACCCAACTTATTCTCTGAATCTTTTTAGTTCACAGATATCTGTTGAAGATTGGGATAAAATTTCAAATGATCCAAGAAAAATTTTAACTAATAAAAGTATTGCAGGAGAATATCCACCAGGTTCTATATTTAAAGTCATCTCTGCTTTTTCTTTTTTAGACAATGGTATAGACCCAAAAGAAAAATATATGGATTATACTGGTTATTATCAAATTGGAAATTGGAAATGGAGGGCTTGGAAGTATGGTGGTCATGGAGCAACTGATATGAAAAAATCGTTAGTTGAATCTGCTAACCCATATTATTATAGATATGCTGATAAAATAGGTGCAATGGCAATTATAGATACAGCTCGAGAATTTAAATTGGGAAGCAAGACAGATATAGATGTTCCTGGTGAAAGAAAGGGAATAATTCCAGACCCAGAATGGAAAAAGAAAAGAGTGGGAACTTCTTGGTATAAGGGGGATGGAATTTTGTTATCTATAGGTCAAGGTTATACACTTGTTACCCCTATTCAAATGGCAAAGGTTTATTCGTTTCTGGCCAATAGAGGATGGGCATATGATCCACATGTAGTAAGTGAAATTGTAGATCCTTACACAGGTTTAAGAGAAAAGGTAAAAGTACATATGGAAAAAATAAAAGATTATCCTGACTCTTATTATGAGGTTATAAATGATGCTTTAGTGGCAACAGTTCAACAGGATAACGGGACTACAAGAACTCTTAGAAATCCATATGTTAAAGTAGCAGCTAAGAGTGGTTCAGCTCAAAATCCACATTCAAAGTTAACTCATGCTTGGGTTGCAGGATATTTTCCAGCAGAAGATCCAGAGATTGTTTTTTTATGTTTATTGGAAGGTGCTGGAGGTGGAGGTTCCATAGCTGGAGGTATGGCAAAAAGATTTTTGGATAAATACTTAGAAATTGAACATGGAATAAAGAAACCAGAACCACTTATTAAAACTGAGTTAAATTCTGAATTAAATTCTACTATTTCTCAAATTAATTAAATTTAGATAGGAGAGAAAATGAAAAAAAGGAAACAAGATAAAGAAGAAAAAAATAATAATAGACTATCAATAAAAGATAAAATAAATTCAATCAAAAATGATGTTAAAAATTTAAAAAGAAAGAAGGAAGAGAGAAAAACTATAAACGAAAAAAAGAAGGATAAAAATCAAAATAGTAATAAAAGAAAGAAAAATGTAGAAGAAAAGATTATAGAAATAAAAGAGGAGTTAACAACAAAGGAAAGTAAAAAGAGTAAAAATTTAGATAAAATGTATGTTATTCCTCTAGGTGGCTTAGAAGAAGTTGGGAAAAATACTACTGTATTTCAATATAAGGATGAGATAATTTTAGTTGACGCGGGGGCTATATTTCCTGATGAAAGCTTACCTGGAATAGATTTAGTTATTCCTGATTATTCTTTTTTAGAAAATAATAAATCAAAAATAAAAGGTGTCTTTGTAACACATGGACACGAAGATCATATAGGTGGTATTCCCTATTTATATGAAAAAATAGAAAAAGATACCCCTATATATAGTGGAAAATTGACAAATGCACTTATAAAATCAAAATTTGAAAATTTTGATAAAAGAAAAAAAATTCCTAAAATGTTAGAAATAGGTCCGAGAAGTAAAATACAAGTTGGTAAATATTTTACAGTTGAATTTATAAGAGTGACTCATTCAATAGCAGATTCATATTGTTTATCTATAAAAACACCAGCAGGACATGTTTTTCACAGTGGAGATTTTAAAATAGATCTAACTCCAATAGAT
The DNA here is from genome assembly GCF_030528405.1 of Fusobacterium sp. Classification (GTDB taxonomy): domain Bacteria; phylum Fusobacteriota; class Fusobacteriia; order Fusobacteriales; family Fusobacteriaceae; genus Fusobacterium. Next base: position 3,505 of record NZ_JAUMYY010000046.1, on the reverse strand, counting down.
GGAGAAAGAGTAGATTTTATGAGACTAGCTGAATTAGGAGAAGAGGGGGTAGACTTGATGTTATCTGACTCAACTAATTCGGAAGTAGAAGGATTTACACCTTCAGAAAGAAGTGTTGGAGATGCATTCAAGCAAGAATTTGCAAAGGCGAATGGAAGGATAATAATTGCAGTTTTTGCATCTCATGTTCATAGAATTCAACAAATAATTGACATAGCAACTCAATACAAAAGAAAAGTTGCAATAGATGGGAGAAGCTTAGTTAAAATTTTTGAGATAGCTCCCACAGTTGGATATTTAAATATTCCAGAAAATACTTTAGTCCCTCTTTCATCTGTTGAAAAATTAGATGATGATAAGGTTTTAATAATATGTACAGGTACGCAAGGAGAGCCTTTAGCGGCTTTATCAAGAATAGCTAAAAATATGCATAAGCATATAAAATTGAAAGAAGGAGATACAGTCATTATATCTTCAACACCGATTCCAGGAAATGAAAAAGCAGTATCGTATAATATAAATAATATTTTACGATATGATGTAGATTTAGTATTTAAAAAGATAGCAGGGATACATGTATCTGGACATGGAAGTAAGGAAGAACAAAAATTAATGTTAAATTTAATAAATCCTAAATATTTTATGCCAGTACATGGAGAGTACAGAATGTTAAAGGCTCATATGAAATCAGCTATAGAGACTGGAGTTCCTAAAGAAAGAGTACTAATAACTCAAAATGGAGATAAAATAGAAGTAACTAAAGACTATGTAAAAATTTCAGGTAAAGTTAATTCTGGAGATATATTGATAGATGGTCTAGGTGTAGGAGATATAGGAAATAAAGTAATAAAAGATAGGCAACAGTTATCAGAAGATGGAATAGTAATAGTAGCTTATTCTATTAATAAGGAGGATGGGAAAATAATTGCAGGACCTGAACTATCCACAAAAGGGGTTGTTTATCATAAAGATTCTGAGGATATAGTGAAAGAAGCTTTAGAGATTTTGAAAAGTAAGATAAAAGAAAATAAATATTATGAGGGAAAAGATTGGGGGGATTTGAAAAATAATATTAAAGATATTATATCTAGATTATTTTATGAAAAATTTAAAAGAACTCCAATAGTACTACCTATGTTTTTAGAGATATAAGGGGAAATTAAATATGAATAGTAAAAAAAGAGCTTTTTTAAAAAAGAAAGCACACAAGCTTGAGCCTATTGTAAGAATAGGAAAAGAAGGATTAAATGAAAATATTATTAAAAGTATTCTTGATGCTATAGAATCAAGAGAATTAATAAAAGCTAAAATTTTACAAAATTGTGAACAGGATAAAAATCAAATTTATACAAAATTAATGGATTACAAAGAGTTTGAATTAGTAGGTATGATAGGAAAAACTATAATAATTTTTAAGGAAAACAAAGAGAAACCTAGTATTTCATTAGAATGGAAAAATCAAAAATAATATACATAAAATTGGAATAGAGGAAGTTATGATAGAACAACTGACAAAAAAATGTAGTGAAATAAGAGAGAAATTAATAGAAGTTGTTAGTAAAAATGGAGGACATTTAGGTCCAAATTTAGGTGTTGTTGAACTTACTGTATGTTTAAATGAAATCTATGATTTTTCTAGTGATATTATATTATTTGATGTAGGACATCAATCATATGTATATAAAATTCTTACAGGAAGAGAAAGAGAATTTTCAACATTGAGAGCACAAAATGGAATATCTCCATTTATGGATCCAAGTGAAAGTTCATATGACCATTTTATTTCTGGACATGCTGGTACTGCTTTACCTGCAGCTGTAGGATTTGCATTGGCTAATCCTGATAAGAAAGTTATAGTTATAGTAGGAGATGCCTCGATAGCTAATGGTCATTCTTTAGAGGCATTAAATTATATAGGATATAAAAAGTTAGAAAACATCATAGTTATACTAAATGATAATGAAATGTCAATTGGAAAAAATGTGGGTTATATTTCTAAATTTTTAGAAAAAATAATTTTAAGTGGCACATATAGGAGTTTTAGGACAGAAGTTAAAAGTCTAGTAAATAAAATAAAAGCCAATGCGATAAAAGAAGTTTTAGAAAGATTAGAGAGCTCGCTTAAGAATTTTTTAACTCCTTTGTATGTAGTAGAGAGTATAGGATTTAATTTTTTTGGAGCTGTTGATGGCCATAATATTGAGGAACTTCTTTTAGTATTAAAGAAAATAAAAAAATTTAAAGGACCAACTTTACTTTTGGTAAAGACTCAAAAAGGAAGAGGTTATTCTTTTGCTCTAGAGGACAAAGAAAAATTTCATGGAGTAGCTCCGTTTGATATATTGACTGGCCAGATAAAAAAATCATCTATAAAAACATATTCGGATATTTTTGGAGAAAAGATATTGGATATTGCAAAAGAAGATGAGAATATTTTTGCACTTTCTGCAGGTATGATAAAAGGAACTTGCTTGGATTTATTTAATAAAGCTATTCCAGAAAGATGTATAGATACGGGAATAGCAGAAGGTTTTTTAGTTACTTTTGCTGCTGCTCTTGCTAAATCTAATAAAAAACCATATGTATGTGTTTATTCAACATTTATTCAAAGAGCAGTTAGTCAATTGATACATGATGTATCTGTTCAGAACCTTCCAGTTAGGTTTATTATAGATAGAGCAGGTATTGTAGGACAGGATGGAAAGACACATAATGGAATATATGATCTTTCATTCTTTTTAAGTATAGAAAACTATACTGTTCTATGTCCAACAACAAAAAATGAATTGGAGCAGGCTTTGGAACTCTCTAAAAATTTTGATACAGGTCCTTTAGTTATAAGAATAGCAAAAGACAGTGTTTTTAATTTAGAAAGGGAAGAAAAACTTGAAATAGGAAAATGGAAAGAAATAAAAAAAGGAAATAAAAATTTATTTATAGCAACAGGTACAATGTTGAAGGAAATAGTAGAAATTAACGATAAACTTTTAAAAAAAGGTATTGGTGGGACAATAGTTAGTGCTGCATCAGTAAAGCCATTTGATGAAGAGTATTTAATGAATTCTATAAAAATTTATGACAATATCTTTATATTAGAGGAAACTTATATGAGAAATTCTTTTAGCACAGCAATTCTTGAATTTTTAAATGATAAAGGGATTAATAAAAAAATTCACAGATTATCATTAAAAAAAGCAATAATACCACATGCAAAAAGAGAAGAAATTTTAGAAAAAGAAGGACTAAAAGGTGAAAATTTAATAAAAAGAATTGAGGAATTTATTTATGGAGAAAAACAGTAAGATTTTGAAGTTTATAGATATTCTACTAAATTTTCAAGATGTTAAAGATCTTGAATTATATGATGATCAGGGAGTTAAAGTTTCAACACATACTTATGATGTTCTGAATATTTCAATAGGGAAAATTTTAGAAAAATATAAAAATTTAGAAACAGGAGCCTTGAAATTAGATTATTTTGCAATAACAGTTGGAGTTATAATGC
>NZ_JAUMYY010000002.1 GCF_030528405.1 Fusobacterium sp. | reverse complement strand
AAAAAATTAGAAGTTGAAACAAAAAATGAAAAAAAATTAGTAGAAGATATTAATAGAAAGATAAAACACTATACCTCATTTGAACTAGTCCATAAAGAAGATATTGAAGGTAAAGGTTTCTATAATGTGAAATGTTTAAGAACTAATGAAGATAGAGAAATAGATCAAATTTCAACTGGTGAAAAAAATATAATTGCATTCCTTTATTTTATTGAAAAATTAAATGAGATTAATGAAGTAGAAACAAGAAATAAACTTATTGTTTTTGATGACCCTATGAACTCTAATGATGACACTATGCAATACTTGATAATTGAAGAATTACAAAATTTGATGGGAAAATTTTTAAAAAATAAAAAAAATGATAAAGTTATTCTAATGACACATAATGTACATTTTTATATAAATGTTAAATATGATTTTGATAAAGATAAAGATTATGAAAAAAATAAAAATTTTATTAGGCTTGTATCTGATACTAAAAAAACTAAAATTAATTATATAAAAAGTAAAAAAGAAGATTTTAAAACAAGTTATGAAAGTCTATGGTGTGAGATCAGTATTTTATTTAGCTTATCTTCTTGTAATCCTGCAATACTACTAAATCCAATAAGAAGAATAATAGAGACATATATAAACTTTAATGGACTTGAACAAAAAAAATTTTTATCAAAAGTTGAAGGAGCAAAAAAATTTTTTAATGTTAATTCACATGGAATAGATGATTTAGAAGCTGATTTAAATGGAAAATCTAAAGAAAATATTATCCAAATGTTTAAAGAATGTTTTGAAAAAAATAATTCAATAGAACATTTTAAAACATTTTGGGGAGAAAAATAAAGCCAAAAGAATAGTTTTCTATTTCTTTAGATGAGATTGAAAGGGAAATTAATAATATAGTTGCTAGTTTACAAAGTCAGGTATAACTAGAGATTAATTAGATGAGAATTTAAAACAAAATGGGAAATTAATTTTTCTAATAATTATGTATTCCTTATTATCCAATTATAGAAAACTTATCAATAGAGTATAAAACTTCCTATTTATTAAGTACTTTCCATTTTTCCTTTGAACAAACTTTAATACTTTTAAAAAATTAAGTATTAAAAGGAACCATAAAAATTAACTATTTATAAAATGATAAAATATGATAGAATAGAAAAAATAAAAATCTAACAAAATTTCAGGAGGAAATATATGAAACAATGTATAGATCAAGCAAAAGTAAATGCAAGGCTAAAAAAAATAGAAGGTCAAATAAAAGCTATATCTGGGATGATAGATAAAGATATCCCTTGCGAAGATATTTTAGTTCAGATAAATGCAATCAAGAGTGCAGTTCATAAAGTAGGACAATTAATTTTAGAAGGTCATCTAAATCACTGTGTCAGAGAAGCTATAGATCATGGAGATGCAGACGAAGCTATAAAAAAGTTTGAAAAAGCTGTAGATTATTTTGCCAAAATGAAATAAAATAGGAAAAAAGAAAAAAATTAATTTCATTTTTATAAAAACACTTTATTTATTTCTAAATTTAGAGTATACTGTTGTTAAGAAGTTTTTACTTTTAATTAACAAGCTAAATTCAAGGGGGTTTTTATCATGAATAACCAATACAACAAAGATGGAAAAAAAGAAGGTTTATGGGTAAAAATTTACGATAATGGTGTTATCCAAGAAGAAAGGAATTATGTAAACGGAGTTAGGCAAGGAGAGTATAAATCTTATTACATGAATGGAAAAGTGGAGATAATCAAACACTATAAAGATGGAAATCTTCACGGAACTTATGAAACTTATTATATGGATGGAACTTTAAATTCAAGTCACACTTTAGTGGATGGAAGAATGATTGGCACTTACAAAGAATTTTATCCAAATGGAAGCTTAAAAAGACTTGCAGAATATATTGATAGCAATACTACATCACAAAATATTAAATATTTCCCTAACGGTGAGAAAAAAGTAGAAGTAAACCTTGTTAATGGTTATATGTCTGGACCTTATAAAGAATACCACTCAAATGGTCAACTGTATAAAGAATGTACATATGGAGAGAGAGGAAAATTAGAAGGTTTATATAAAGAATATAATGCTGAAGGAAAATTATTAAAAGAAGCTACTTATAAAAATGGAATAGAAGTATAAAATATTAAAATATAAAAAAATCCGACTAAGTCGGATTTTTTAATAGTAAAAATTTTCCTTTAATATCTTCAAAAAAGATTCTGGAATTTTTTTCACCTTCTGTAAAGAGTAATCATAACAGCTCATAGTTGTATACCCAGTAATAGCAACTTTATCCTCACAAATAATTCTGTAATTAAAAATTAATTTCAAAGCATTTATTTCTATACTTTCTATGAAAATTTCTATACTTTGCCCTAAAAATAATTGCTTTCTATACTCAACATAAGAATTTAGTTGTATTAATCCTATATTATTATCTCCTAAATTAAGTTGGGATAGGTTAAATTGCTTTAAAAATTCTGTTCTTGCGTATTGAAAAAAAAGTAAAGCTCTTTCATTACCAACGTGATTACCCATATTAATATCTTCTTTTTGTATTTCATAAGTAAATTTAAACATAAAAGTTTCTCCTCAAGATTTTGAATTAATAAATTAATTATATAATATATTATAAATAGAATTTGTCAATTAAATAAAATTTAAAAAAGCTATCACATTTTACTGTTAATAGCCCTTTTAAAATTTTTATTATGATTTACAATCTACTTCTTTAATTCAAGTGTCTTTCCACAACAAGTAAATTCACAACACTCATGTTCATGCGTATGTGTTTCACAGTTATCTCCTGTAGAACAATTACAAGTATTTTTTACTTCTATTTCAAATCCGCAAGATTGGCATTTATATACTTCACCTTTTTTCATATTTTCACAACTTACCATAATATTCCTCCTTCTATATTTTATTATACCATACCCCCGTATGTATATTTATATTATCATGATTTCTAAAATATGTCAAATTATTTTTTACAAAAATACTCGACAATAAAAATCCATAAGTATGCTATACTATAAAAAATAATCTTGGAGGATAGATATAATGAGAATGAGATATGCTAAGAAAAATGAAAAAGAAATTGCAATAAAAAATTGGAAAAATAACTTCAAAGACAGTGAAGAACAAATTGAATTTTATTTCAATAATATTTTTGACTATAAAAACTATCTAGTTCTTGAAAAAGATAATAAGATAGTCTCATCTCTACATGAAAATCCTTATATACTTAAATTTAATAATAAAGAAATAAAGACTAAGTACATAGTTGGAGTAGCAACTCCTCCAGAAGAACAGGGAAAGGGTTATATGAGGCATTTAATAATAGAGATGTTAAAAAAATCTAAAAAAGATAATTTCCCTCTTGTTTTTCTAAGTGCAATAAACCCAGCTATATATAGGAAATATGGTTTTGAATACTTCTCAAAAATTGAAACCTTTGAATTTGAAATAGATGAGTTAAAAGATTTAGAATTTGAGAAAGAAATTGACATTTTTGAAGTTAATTTTGAAAACAAAAATAAATTTTTAGAAGATTTAATTTATATTTACAATAAAAATATGAAAATTAAACTTTCATATTTAGTAAGAGATAAATCTTATTTTAATAAGTTGTTATTAGAATGTTTTAATGAAGAAATGAAAATTTTTATTTCATATAAAAATAAATATCCTCAATCATATATAATTTTTGGAAAATATGACAATCAAATTGAAGTTAGAGAAATTTTTTCTTTAGATTTTAAATCCTATAAAAATATAATGAAAATTCTCTACTCCTATAGAGATTACTATAACAAAGTAAAACTTAATTCTGAAGCCAATTCCAACATAGAGTACATTTTTAAAAATCAATTAAAAATAAAAAAATCTGAAAGTCCTTTTATGATGATGAGAATACTTAAACCTTTAGATATTTTAAACTTTACAAATATAAAAATAAAAAAATTGAAGATTTTAATAGTTGATGAGATTATAAAAAATAATACGGGATTATATTCGTTCAATGGTAAAGAATGGGAACACTTAACAATAAGTGAGAACTATGATTTCAAAATAAATATAGCCGACTTGGTGCAGTTATTAACAGGCTTTTTTAATTTTGATGAAATGCTATTCATGAGAAAAATTGAGTTAAAAAAGGATACAAAAATTGAAAATAAAAAACTTAGAGAGGTATTCAAAAATAAGCAAAATTATTTATATGAATTTCAGTAAAAAATATTTGACAAAGCTCTATACTTATGATAACATAACTAATGCGACGCGGGAATAGCTCAGTTGGTAGAGCGTCAGCCTTCCAAGCTGAATGTCGCGAGTTCGACCCTCGTTTCCCGCTCCATTAAAAATTATGCGTCATTAGCTCAGTTGGTAGAGCATCTGACTCTTAATCAGGTGGTCACAGGTTCGAATCCTGTATGACGCACCATTAGTTTCTGCCCCGTTCGTTCAGTGGTTAGGACATCAGATTTTCACTCTGGAAACAGGGGTTCGATTCCCCTACGGGGTACCATCATTTGGTCGCATAGCTCAGCTGGGAGAGCACCTGCCTTACAAGCAGGGGGTCATAGGTTCAAGTCCTATTGCGACCACCATAAAAAATTCTGGGGGTGTAGCTCAGTTGGTTAGAGCGCCTGCCTGTCACGCAGGAGGTCGCGAGTTCGAGCCTCGTCACTCCCGCCATTAAGCCGCTTTAGCTCATCTGGTAGAGCAACTGACTTGTAATCAGTAGGTGATTGGTTCGACTCCGATAAGCGGCACCATTTTATATAATTTATTCTGCGGGGATGGCGGAATTGGCAGACGCGCTAGACTTAGGATCTAGTGTCCCAGACGTGAGAGTTCAAGTCTCTCTCTCCGCACCATTTTAATTAATATAATATTATGCGGGAATAACTCAGTTGGTAGAGTGTAACCTTGCCAAGGTTAATGTCGCGAGTTCGAGCCTCGTTTCCCGCTCCATAAAATATTAGTTCCAGATGTTATTCTGGAATTTTTTATACAAAAAAAATCCTTTCATTTTTTGTGAAAGGATTTTTTTATTTTTTATTATTTTGCTAATCTATATGGTCCTAAATTTAATCCATATTGTAAAGCTGCTCTAATTTTACCTTTTCTTACAGTTGCACCAGCTGTTTCAATTTCTTTTTCATTATACAATGTAGGTAATACATCTTGAATTTTTTTTCCTGTTATTTCTTCAAGAGTTTTTAAATAACCTTTATTTTTAGCCACAAATTCATCTTCTTTTAACCAGTCATGACCTTTATAATTCAAAACTCTGAAAGTTGCTTTAGTTATAACATCATCTTTTAGATCAAATTGAATTTCAACTTCAGTTTCTTGTCTTGAAATATAAAGACCTCTATATGTACCATCAGTATATTGTCCTGCTAGAGCTGCAACAGAACTTAAAAGAAATAAACCAAATAAAAATTTTTTCATTTTTATCAACCTCCCTAAGTTTTATGTATATTTATTTTACATAAAATTTATTCATAAGTCAATAATTTTAAAAATCAAAATAATATATTTTCTAAATTTTCTTTTAGTTTTTCTAAAGCTTTAGCTCTATGACTTATTTTATTTTTTATTTCAGGCATTTCTGCGAGAGTTTTATTATATTTTTCAATATAAAAATGTGGATCATAGCCAAATCCCGTCTCTCCTTTTGCTTCGTCTATTACCTTTCCATGAATTTCACCCGAAAATGAATAAATTTCTCCATTTGGCTTTGCTAAGCTTATAACTGAAATAAATTTAGCTTTTCTATTCTCTATTCCTTGAAGATTTTTGATTAACTTTTTATTATTTTCCTTATCTGTTCCCTCTTCACTGTATCTTGCAGAGTATACTCCTGGTTCTCCATTTAAACTTTCTACACATAAACCAGAATCATCAGCTATAGTTATGATATTTAAAAACTTGGCGATTTCTAATGCTTTTTTTTGAGAATTTTCTTCAAAAGTTTTTCCATCTTCAATTACATCTGGAATATCAAAACCATCTTTTATTGACAAAATTTCTATTCCTCTTATATCTGAAAAAATATCCTTTATTTCATCTATTTTATGTTTATTTCCTGTAGCTAAAAATATTTTCATTCTACTCTCCCAATATCTTATCCTGTAAAGCAATTATTCTTTTAATACTATTTTCTGCTAAATCCAATAGAGCATTAAGCTCCTTCCTTGTATAAGTACTCTCCTCTCCAGTACCTTGAACTTCTATAAATTCTCCATTTTTATTCATTATTATATTCATATCAACTTCAGCCTCAAAATCTTCACTATATTTTAAGTCAGATAATAATTCTCCATTTACTTTTCCAACACTTATAGCAGCAACATTTGAAATTATTGGATTTTCTAATATAAATCCTTCTTGAATTAATCTCTTAACAGCAAGTGCCAAAGCTACAAATCCTCCTGTTATAGATGTAGTCCTTGTTCCTCCATCTGCTTGAAGTACATCACAATCTATTGTTATTAATCTTTCTCCTAGTTTTTCTAAATCTATTGAGGATCTCAAAGCTCTTCCTATAAGTCTTTGAATTTCTACAGTTCTTCCTGTAAGTTTCCCCTTACTTGCCTCTCTTTGATTTCTTTCATTCGTAGCTCTTGGTAACATAGAGTACTCAGCTGTTACCCATCCCTTTCCTGTTCCTCTTATAAATTGTGGAACCTTATCTGAAACTGAGGCCGTACAAATTATTTTTGTATTACCTGCTTCTATTAATACTGAACCTTCAGCATATATATTTATATCTTTTATTATTTTAATTTCCCTTTCCTGCTCTAGTTTTCTTCCATCTTCTCTTAACAATTTTCTTACTTCCTTTCTAATCTTTATTATTTTATTATACTTTTTTTAAACTTCTTTTGCAAATTCTAAATTTGTAGTGTTAGTTTTAACTCTAATAAAAAAACTACACTTTATTCAGTAAATTAGAATTTAAAGTGTAGTTTAAAATATAAATTTAAAATTATAAATATTATTTTTTGTTCCAAGTTGCTTTTTTTCTCTCTTCTTCTCTTTTTAAATTTTTAATTTTTTTCAGTGCCCAAATTATAGCCACAAAATATATCAAAATTATAAAGCTCAATATCAACCAATATTCTATTAAATATTCTCTAGCCCACTTAACTCTCAATATATCTTTAAATACACCTAAAAAAATAATAGAAAATTTTTCATCAACTGCTTCTCTTTGAAGATTTTTTGTTAAATTTAATACTTCTGATAAATATATTGATAAGTATGAAAAAAATACTGATAAGAAAGAACCAAACACTGTTACCTTAACATTATCATGAATATTAAATCTACTCTTTTTTTCTTTATTTATTTTTCTATCATCACTCCATATATTCTGATTATTTTTATGAATTTTTTTATTTTTCAATACTCTACCTATATAGTTTCCAAGTGCAGCTCCGTAAACTATTAAACTTAATATAAATAATGGAACATAAAGCAGAGTTTTATTATCTTGAGCTACTATATAAGCTAAAAATGTTACAATTAAAAAGGCTAAGAATGCTCCTAAGAAGGTAAATACTTTATATTCATCTTTTTCTAATGTAAAAAATCTCCTTGTTTCCAAACTTTAACTCCTTTTATTTTTTCCCTAATGTATCAATTATTGCTTCTAATAAATTTAGTCTATGAATTAAGGCTTTATCACCTATAGATAAAATATTGTTGGAATTTATATCTTGAATTATTATATTTCCTAAAGATACAAATATTTTATATTTATCCCAGTCATATTTTTCACCATCAAAATTTATGCCTTCCTTTGTTACTTTTATTTTAAGAGCTTGTTCCAGTTTCTTTTCCATATATTTTCTTTTTCCAAATGCCACTATCTTCTTTCTAGGATCATTAAATAAAAATTCTAATGTTTCTCCAGCTTCTATTTTATTCATAGCCTCTTGATAATTTGCACTTAAAAAATCTTGTTGAAACAAATCAAAAGCTGATTTAGAATAACCTGTAGCTGCTATATTTTCCCAGTCATCTTCATTATTTTTAAATTTAATTGCTAAAAAAGTATTTACTTTATTATAAGCAGGTACATAGAAGTAATCCAATTTTTTGTAAAAAATCTTTTTCCCATTTTTTCCTAAAGTAAAACCATCTTCATAGTAATATATTTTAGGATATAATTTTATTAATAAATATGGCAAGACAAAAGCTATGGTCGCTAAAATTAAAACAGATACTATTGCCCCAATTAAATATCTTATTCCAACTGATGCATATCCTCTTTCAAAATTCCTTATAAAAAAAAGTACTGCCTTAAGTAGAAAAAAGGTAAACAAAGTAGCACAAGCTATAATTAATATTTTTAAACTCGTTTTTATTCCTTCAATTTTTTTAATTTTACTATAATCACTCATTCTCTCAACTCCTATTTACTTCTAAATTTTATAATTTTTATAATATATTATACCATATTACAATAAGTTCTTAAGTATATTTTTAATTCTGAATTATATATATATTATATTAATTAAATATTATAAAAGTAAAATATTTTTAAAAATACACTAATATTTAAGCTTTTATTAAATTTGAAATAGAAATATTTTTGTATATAATGGTTAATTCTATTTTAAAAAATTTTTAATATATGAAAAATATAAATTTAATATTTTTAATATATTAAATAAGCAAATATTATAGAGATTTAGCTTTTTAAGAGCCTAATCTTTGAGTTAATACAGCAAAGAAAGTCAGGCGATGAAGCCTACTTTTTTATTTGATTTATTTTAAATAATAGTATAAAATAAAAAATAAGGAGGATTTTTAATATGAAAAAAATATTATTAAAAAACGCTAAAATTGTTTTGTCTAATAAAATTATTGAAGGCGATATTTTACTGAATAATTCAAAGATAGAAAAAATATCTGAAAAAATAATTAATCAAGATTACGAAGAAATAAATTTAAATGGAAAATATCTAGGACCTGCCTTTGTTGATGTTCATATACATGGAGCAAATGGTTCAGATACAATGGATTCGACTGAGAAAGCTCTTAGAAATATATCTTTATATCTTGCAAAAGAAGGAACTGCAAACTTCTTAGCCACAACTCTTACAAGTTCAAAGGAAGATTTAAAAAAAGTTTTAAAAGTTGTTGGAAATTTACAAGATAAAGATATAGAAGGAGCAAATATTTTTGGAGTTCATATGGAAGGTCCTTATTTTTCTGTAGAATATAAAGGGGCTCAAAATGAAAAATATATGAAATCTGCTGAAATTAAAGAAATTGAAGAATATCTCTCAATAAAAGAAGGACTTATAAAAATATTTTCCATTTCTCCACATAATGTAGAAAATATAAATGCCATTAAATATCTTGTTTCAAAAGGTATTATAGCTTCTGTGGCTCATAGTACTGCTACATATGAAGATGTGGAAAAAGCCGTTGAAAATGGTCTTAGCCATGCAACTCACACTTTTAATGCAATGAAGGGATTTACTCATAGAGAGCCAGGGGTTGTTGGAGCCATATTTAATTTTGATGAAATTATGGCTGAGGTAATTTTTGATAAATTTCATGTTCACCCTGAAGCTGTAAGAACTTTAATAAAAATTAAGGGAGTAGATAAAATTGTCTGTATAACTGATTCTATGTCTGCAACAGGTTTAAAAGAAGGTTGTTACAAGCTTGGAGAATTTGATGTAAACGTAAAAGATGGTCAAGCAAGGCTTGCTAGTAATAATGCTTTAGCAGGTAGTGTTCTAACTATGGATAAAGCTTTTAGAAATCTAATTGACTTAGGTTACAGTATAGTTGATACTTTTAAAATGTGTTCTACCAATGCAGCTAAAGAATTTAAATTAAATTCGGGATCTATTAAAGAAAATTATGATGCTGATTTAGTTATAATGGATGAAAATTATAATGTCAACATGACCTTTGTAAAAGGAAAAATTAAATATAAATTACATTAAAATTTTCATTTTATAAAATTAAATAGCATTGAATTATTAAATAATTTTTTATATAATAATAAGGAAAAATTATTATTTAACTTTTTATTTAAGTACATAAAACAGATGATTTTTCATCTGTTTTTTAAATTAAGGGGTTCAACATGCTAAGAAAATTATTGAAATATGTAGGAGAATATAAAAAAAATTCCATATTAGCACCAATATTCATTTCTATGGAGGTTTTAATTGAAATAACAATACCTTTTTTTATGGCTAATATTATTGATAAAGGGCTTAATAAAAATGATATGAACTATATTTTTTTTATAGGAGGCTTTACTTTTATTTTAACTCTTTTATCCATGTCATTTGGTTTAATTGCTGGAAAACATTCTGCTAGAGCTGCTTCAGGCTTTGCTAAAAATATCAGAAAAGCTCTATTTTATAAAATTCAAACTTTATCTTTTTCAAATATAGATAAATTTTCTACTGCTAGTCTTATAACAAGATTTACTACCGATATTTCAAGTATTCAAAATTCATATCATATGCTTATAAGAGTTTTTATCAGGGCTCCTTTTATGATAGTTTTCGCAACTTTAATGGCTATTTATATAAGTGCAAGACTATCTTTAATTTATATTGCTGCAATTCTATTTATGTCTTCTATGTTAGCATTTATAATTTTATTTGTTTATCCTATCTTTTCAGCTGCTGTAAAAAAATATGACAATATAAACAGTACCCTCCAAGAAAATATTGCTGGAATAAGAGTTGTGAAATCCTATGTCAAAGAAGAATATGAGATTGAAAAATTTAAAGAAGCAACTGAAAATTTAAAAAGCAATATGCTTAAAGGTTTTAAAATAGTAATCTTTATTTCCCCACTTATGCAAAGTACCATGTATATTTGCACATTGTTCCTTTCTTGGTTAGGAGCAAAAATGATAATTTCTGAAACTTTGACAACTGGGCAACTTATGAGTCTATTCGTATATACTTCTAATATTTTAATAAATCTGCTTATGCTCGCAATGATATTGGTGTCAATCAGCCTATCAAGAGTTTCAGCTGAAAGAATAATTGAAGTTTTGGATGAAGAAGGTAGTATAAAAAATCCTGACAATCCTTGTTATAATATAGAAAATGCTAATATTGAATTTAAAAATGTCAATTTCAGTTACACAGCTAGACCTGAGTTTTTAAATTTAAAAAATATTAATATAAGAATCTCCCAAGGAGAAGTTATAGGTATAATAGGTGGTATAGGAAGTTCTAAATCTGCCTTTGTACAACTAATTCCAAGGCTCTATGATGTTATGAGTGGAGAAATATTAATAGGAAATAAAAATATTAAAGACTATGATTTAAAAACATTAAGAGAAAGTATTTCCATAGTTTTACAAAAAAATATCCTGTTTTCAGGTACTATCAAAGAAAATTTACTTTGGGGTAATAAAGATGCCAGTGATATAGAAATAATTAATGCAGCTAAAATTGCCCAAATCCATGATTTTATAGAAAATTTACCTAATAAATATGACTCTTATATCGATCAAGGTGGTGTTAATCTTTCTGGTGGACAAAAGCAAAGACTTTGTATAGCTCGAGCTCTTCTTAAAAAACCTAAAATCTTAATTCTTGATGATGCTACAAACGCACTTGACAGTAAAACTGATGAAGCACTTAGAGAAGCTTTAAAAAAATACTTAATCAATACTACAAAAATTATTATTTCTCAAAGAATTTCATCTATAAAATTTTCCGACAGAATTATAGTCTTAGATGAAGGAGAAATTGTTGGGCTTGGGAACCATGAAGAACTTCTAAAAAACAATTTTATCTATAAGGAGATATATGAATCTCAAATTGATGGAGGTTCTGAAAATGAATAATAAAAAGAAAAGAAAAGAAAATCAAATAAAAGCAATCCTAACTTTGCTGCTATATATCTTCAAAAATAATAAATTGCTTAGTTCTATAGTCATAATTTTCTTGAGTCTTGCTACTCTATGTATGGTTCGTGGTACTATGCTTATAAAAAAACTGATTGATAGCTATATTATTCCAAATATAGGAAAACAAAATATAAGTATAGATATCTTTATAAAAATACTGTCTTCTATGGCTATAATTTACTGTTTAGAAATTATATTTACCTATTGTTATAAAAAAGCAATGATATATATTGCACAGGGAACTTTAAAAAAATTAAGAGACGATGTTTTTATACATATGGAAGCTCTTCCTATAAAATATTTTGATACTAATGCTCATGGAGATATTATAAGCATTTATTCCAGTGATATAGATAGCCTTAAAAATATGATAAATGAAAGCCTAATTCAAGTTCTAGCTGCTATTTTTACTATAATTACTGTAATAAGTTCAATGTTTACCCTAAATATAGCACTTACTATATTCGCTCTTACTATGATAACAATTATAATTTTTTTAACTAATTCAATATCAAAAAAAAGTTCTACTAATTTTAAAGCACAGCAGGCTAATATAGGGAAATTAAATGGTTATATTGAAGAAATAATTGAAGGTCTAAAAGTTGTTAAAGTTTTTTCATATGAAGAGAAAACACTTGAAAAATTTGATAATTTAAATGAAAATTTATTTATAAGTTCTAATAATGCAAGCAGGTTTTCAAATATATTACTTCCAGTTATTGGTAATTTAAATAATATTAATTTTCTGTTAATAGCTACAATAGGTTCTTTCTTAGCCCTTTCGAATAGTACTTTTACAATAGGAGCTCTGGTATCTTTTTTACAATTTACTCGAATATTAAGACAACCTGTCTTTCAAATAGCCCAACAGATAAATCTTCTTATTTTAGCAGCCGCGGGTTCATCGAGAGTTTTTAAACTTCTCCAACAAGAAAAAGAATCTGACTGTGGTCATGTAAAACTTGTAAATATCGAGTCTGATAAGCTAGGTAATATAAAAGAAGTTGAAAGACATACAGGAAGATGGGCTTGGAAGGAAATTGATAAAAATAATGGCTATAAGTATAAAGAACTATTAGGAGATATAGTTTTTGAAAATGTTAGTTTTTCTTATGATGGTGTAAAAAATGTCTTACATAATATAAACTTATATGCGAAACCAGGTCAAAAAATTGCCTTTGTTGGTGAAACTGGAGCAGGAAAAACAACTATTACAAATCTTATAAACAGATTTTATGAAATACAATATGGAATAATAAAATATGATGGCATAGATATAAAAAGAATTGTTAAATCTGACTTAAGAAAATCTCTAGCTCTAGTTTTACAAGACACTCATCTTTTTTCTGGAACTATAGCCGATAATATACGATATGGAAAACTTGATGCCAGTGATGAAGAAATTGAAAAAGCAGCCAAACTTGCAAATGCTCATCAATTCATTAAATATTTGCCTGATGGTTATAATACTTATTTAAGCCGTAGTGGAGCAAAACTTTCTCAAGGACAAAGACAATTACTTGCTATTGCGAGAGCTGCTATTGCCGATCCTCCTGTTTTAATTCTTGATGAAGCAACTTCAAGTATTGATACAAGGACTGAGAAAATTGTTCAAGATGGAATGGATAAATTAATGCAAGGAAGAACAGTCTTTGTTATAGCTCATAGACTTTCTACAATAAAAAATTCAGATGTTATTATGGTATTAGATAAAGGAAAAATTATAGAAAGAGGAAATCATTCAGAACTCATGAATAAAAAAGGTTCTTATTATCAGCTTTTTATTAGTGGCTTTGAGAATAGCTAAAAAATACAGCGATTGTAGTCGCTGTATTTTTATAAATATCTAACTAATTCTTCATTTGATTTTCTTATATTATGTAGTTTAGAAGGTCTATCATCTTCTCTATGATATCCTAAACTTAAAACTGCTACAACTTTTTCTGTTTCTGCAATCGATAAATTTTTTTTCACAAGTTCTGGATTAAGACGTCCTATCCAACAAGCACCTAGTCCTAAGTTTTCAGCCATAAGCATCATATGAGTCATTACAATTGCAACATCTATCTCTCCACTTTCTTTATTATCATCTAAGTCATTTCTCCAAGTTTCATTTTTATCATAAGTACAAACTAAATAACAAGGAGCTTTATAATTATAAGCAAAATCTTTCATTAAGTTTTCTTTCGCCTCTTCTGAGCTCACAACATATATCTTTTGTGGTTGATTATTATGAGAAGTTGGTGCAAGTCGCCCTGCTTCTAAAATTTTTAATAGATCTTCTTCTTTTATTTTTTCAGTTGAATATCTTCTGCAAGTATATCTTTCCTCCATAAGTTTTAAAAGTGACATAAACCCTCCTTTAATTTTTAAATTACAATTCTTTTGCTAATTCTTTTACAGATTTAAAAATATAATTAGGTTTATAAATTGTTTCTCTTAACATTGCCTCATTAGTTTCGCCACTCATAACTAAAATTGATGTAAGTCCGTTATCTAAACCTGTTCTTATATCAGTATATAATCTATCTCCTACCATTGCCAGTTCTTCTTTATTTAATCTATATTTGCTTGTAATAGCATTTATTATATGTGAACTAGGTTTACCTATAACTGTTGGAATCTTACCAGTTGAAGCTTTTATTAGCTCTATCATAGAGCCTGCATCTGGCATAAACTTTCCTCCCTCTAAGGGACAATTAAAATCAGGATGAGTTGCTATATAATTAACCCCTTCAGCTATATATTCACAAGCTATCCACAATTTTTCATAAGTTAAAGTTGTATCAAAACCCAAAACAACAAAGTCTATCTCTTTACCTCTCTCCTTTACAAGAGTAAAACCAGCTCTTTCAAATTCAGCCTCTAAGTCTTTTGTTCCCAGCAAGAAAATCTTAGCTCCTTTTTTCAATCCATTTAAATAAATTGTCGTAGCTTCTCCAGAAGTAAAAACATCCTCTCTATTAGCTTCTATACCTAATACATTTAATTTTTCAACATACTTATCTTTATTTTTTGATGAGTTATTTGTTAAAAATAAGTATTTAATATTCTTTTTTTTCAAAGTATCTAAAAATTCTCTAGCACCTTCTATCAATTCATTTCCTAAATAAATAGTTCCATCCATATCCAATAAAAAACATTTTATATCTTTTATGTTCCTCATTTTTCCTCCTAAAATTATATATTTTTATAATAAAAAAGGGCTGTTATATTTTGAAAATTATTAAAACAGCCCCTTTCTTCTAATTCTATTTTAAAAGATTTGGTATAAACAATGCAATTGGTTCTGAGAATGTCACTAAGAATAACACTATTAAAAGTGATATTATAAACGGCCATACTTCTTTAATAAAGCCTTCTAAACGAACTCCTACTATTGAACACACTGTAAACATCATTGAACCAAACGGCGGTGTCAATCCACCTATCATTATATTAACTATAAATATAACCCCAAAGTGCAGAGGATCTACTCCCAAAGCTTTTACAGCTGGTACTAGTAACGGAGCTAATATTACAAGAGCTGCTCCTCCCTCTATAAACATTCCTACAAATAATAAAAGGAAATTTATTATAGTTAATAAAACAAATTTATTAGCTGTAAAATTCATTAAACCTTGAGTAATTATCTGTGGTATTCTCTCTAATGTCATATAATAACCAAACACCTTTGCACTAGCTATTATAATCATAACTGCACCTGTACTCTTAACTGTATCAACTAATATTATAGGTATATGATGAAGTTTTAGCTTTCTATATATAAAAAATCCTACTATAAAACAGAATAAAACTGCTATTCCTCCAGCTTCTGTTGGTGTATAAACTCCCTTTCTCATTCCCATTATGATACCAAAAGGTATAGCTAAAGCCCATATAGATCTAAGACATTGTCTAGCTATAGCTGCAGGACTTGCCATTTTATCTCTACTTGGTGCATAACCTCTTTTAACTGAAACAATATAAACTACTATCATCATAGCTACTGTCATTAAAATTCCAGGGGTATATCCTGCTAAAAACATATCTCCTACAGGAACATTTGCTATTAAAGCATAAAGAATTAAATTTGTTCCTGGCGGTATAACTGGACTAACAGCCGATGAGGAAGCTGTAACAGCTGCTGAAAACTCTTTAGAAAATCCTTTTTTTATCATTTCAGGAACTAAAAGTTTAGATTGCATAGCTGCATCAGCATTAGCAGAACCTGAAATACCTCCCATTAAAGCTGAAAGTAAACAGTTTACTTGTGCAAGTCCACCTTTCATATGTCCTGCTAGAACTTCAGCAACATTCATCAGTTCTTCACTTATACCTGAATAATTCATTACAGAACCTACCATTATAAAGAAAGGAACTGCAAGATATGGGAAAGACTCAACTGCTGTAACAAACTGTTGAATGACCAAATTCATAGGCATTCCTGTATTAATAAATATAAAGTAAAAAAGTGATGCTCCTATTAGAGCAAAAGCTATAGGAATATTTAGAAAAAATAATCCAAATAGCAAAAATATTGGGTATAAAGATTGCATCGTGTCCTCCTCCTAATTCTTTTTATTTAAAAATCCTTTTTTAAAACTTGCAGCTGCATACATCACAGAATATAAAGTCATCAAAGCAAAACTTAGAACTATTGATGAATTAATATATCCATAAGAAAACTCCAAAGCTGCTGTTATTTTAGAAGAAGATGAAACATATGTAAAACTAAATACCATCATTATGGCACTTAAAATACTTAATAAAATAAATGTGAAAAACTCTACTACATTTCTTATTTTTTCAGGTAGTAAAACAACTATTGCTTCAACACCAATAAGTGATTTTTCTTTATATGCTGCCGCTGTTCCTAAAAAAATTGTCCACACAAAACAACCAACAGCTATTTCTTCTGTCCAAAAATAAGTAAATTTTAAGAAATACCTAGTAAATACATTCATTATAACTACGATTGTAGTTATACTTAAAAATATACTTCCTATGTATAACTCAAATTTCTTAAAAAAATTCTTCATTTTCTCTCCCTCTGTAAATTTATAAAATAGGGGACTGAATAAATCCCCTATTCCATAAAAATATAATTGTATTATTTCTTTTACTAATTAAGTTTAGATTTATTATTTTCCATTTTTAATATCTTCTCTAATTTGAGTAAGATTTTCAATTATTTTATCGTAAACTCCTGGTGTCCATTTTGGAAATTGAGTAAATACAACTGCTGCTGCTTTACTGAAAGCTTCTGCATCTACATCGTTAAATTGAACTCCAAGTTTTACCAATTCTTCTTCATATTGTTTTTCAAGTTTTTCTGTTTCAGCTAAGTTATCAGCTGTTCCCTTGTCAAATTCTTCTTGAATTATCACTCTTTGCTCTTCAGTCAAACTTTCCCATAATTTTCTAGAAATTGATACTGCAGAAACCCCTAATAAATGTCTAGTTCTAGCTACGTTTTTAACATTTTCATATTGTTTAGTTCCGTAATAAGACATTACTGAACCTTCTAAACCATCTATAACTTTTTGTTGTAATGCTGCATAAGTATCAGGATAAGGCATAGCAACAGGACTTGCTCCCATAGCTTCCATTGTAAAAGTATAAAGTTGACTAGTTGGAACTCTTACTTTTAAACCTTTCATATCTTCTGGAGTAACTATAACTTTATTTGTAGTCATATTTCTAAAACCAAAAACCCAGTCAAGAGATAAAATCTTGATTCCTTTTTCATATGCTTGTGCATTTAAATCTTGAACTAATGGCGTTTTCATCATTCTAAAATATTCTTCAAATGATTGATATAAAAATGGTCCTGTAACAGCATTGTAATCTGGAATATGATCACCTAAGAAATTAAGTCCATCTACTAATATCCAGTCTGCTCCATTCATAACTTGTTCCATACCATCTTTTCCATACGGTAAAGTTCCACTTGTGAATAATTGAAGCTCCAAACTTCCATTAGATCTAGTATTAATTGCTTCAACAACTTTCACTAATGACTTAGCTGTTTGCTCATCATCAACAAACTTAGTACTAACTTTTATAACCTTTTTTTCAACTGGTGCACTTGTATTTGCTGCAGTTTCTTTTTTTTCTCCACCACAAGCCACTAATATAAAAGTGAATAGTGATAGTAAAACTAAAGATAAAAACTTTTTCATAAGAAATCCTCCCTAAAAATAGTGATTTTCAAAATCAGTCATATGTGTTCTGATTTTTGTCGAATATATTGTTTTTATATACAAACTAATAATAACACAGAAAAAAAAAGCTGTCAACAAGATACAGGCTTTTTTTTAGAATAAATTTAGAACTTTTACCTATTTTTTTTGGTTATTTTTTTACCTTTTATCTAATATTTATTTAATCAATATTTTTTTATTTTTTATTTAGCTTTTATTTTCATCAAAAAAATAAAATATTACACTCAACTTCATACCAAGGACCTTCCTCATCTTCGCCATATAATATATCAAAACTGAGTTGACAATCTTCTAAATTCAATATATAGGAATTATTTTCTTCATCTCTTGCAAAAGTCATTTTCTTATATTTTGTATTCTCTATTTTTTTTCTTATATCCTCTCTTTCAGTTAAGAGCTCTATTAAATCTGTTTCTAAATCAAAGCCCAATTTTATAAAATTTTCATTTATTGTTTTTATTTTTTTCAGTAATTTTTCATCTAACATAAATTCACCCAATTCATTTATTTTTTTTTAATAATTTTATTAATGCCAAAATAAACTTTATTTTTTTAATTTCAAAAGGCAATTTTTTAATTGCTTTTTGCATAGAAATTTCAATTTCTTCATCATTCATCATACCCACCAATCCTCAATCTTGACTTCTTTTTTCTTCTTTAAAATTTTATAGTCTATAATATTTTTTAACTTTAACTTTAAGCCATCATAAAATCTAAGAAAAAGAGCCAAAACATACAAGGGAAATAAATATACTTTTGATACTTTAATAAGAAGATTATCATTTTTAGTAAATCTGTTTTTCTTTAAACTCATATTTTTTCACCTTAAATTTTCAAATTTATTTCTTATGTAAATATTTTTTATTTAATGCCTTCAAAATAGCATAAGTTTCCAGATCCATTTCAGCACTTAAATTTTTTGGATTAAAGTGAAGCTGAAAAGCATAGATAACATCTCTGCTTTGCTTGTCCCATTCATCTGTATCATTTATTTCATAACCATAATCCTTCAGTTCTTGTTTTAATTCTTTTATACTTTTTTTAGAAAATTCTTCTTGATTCATAAAAAGAAGTTTATCTTCTTCCTCATACCAAGCCCCTATTTGATATTCATCATAAAGTCTCTTCCACGGAAATTTTGCTCCTGGATCTTTTTTTCTTGAAGGGGCTATGTCAGAATGTGCCAAAATATTTCTTGCAGGTATTTTATATTTGAGTGATAAATCTTTTATCAGCTGAGCAACTTTTTCTATTTGCATTTCTTCATAGTCAACATAGTGTTCGTACAGATTATAAGTTTCATAATTTCTATATTTTTCGTAAATACCTTCATTTACAATTTCTATTCCTATTGAAGTATCATTTATATTAGTCCTTCCTCTAAAAGCACTAACCCCAGCGTGCCATGCTCTTTCATTTTCTGGAACTAAATTATATATTTTTTCATCTTTTCCTGAAGGAATTAAGAAATGAGAACTTACTCGTTCAGAAGTTAACTCTCTTATTGAAGCTTCATTTGAACCTGCTGTGTAATGAATAACTATAAATTGTATTCTTTCATTCTTACCTTTTGCCACATATTTTTTATTATCAATTTGATAAATTTTTTTACCAGCTGTACAGCCTGTAATTAACAATACAAATATAAAAAATAATAAATAAAATTTTTTCTTCATTTTAACACCTCTCTTTAGTATATAATTATAACATATTCATTTGTTAAAAAAAATTTTTTTCTCTAGTATAAAAACTATTTAAATTTATTTAATATTAGCAATATCTCATATTACAGATTTGTAATAGTTACAAAAAAATATTGACATATTTTATATACTATGTTAGAATATGAACAATGAAAGAAATTAAATCAATCTAGGAGGAAAAAATGAATAATTTAAAGAATTTAAATGTATATTTATCAAACTTAGCAGTTTTAATAACTAAAACTCACAATTTACACTGGAATGTTGTAGGATTACAATTCACTACTATACACAATTACACTGAAGAGTTATATGATTATTATTTTGAAAAATATGATGAAGTTGCTGAAATAATTAAGATGAAGGGGCATTATCCTTTAGCGAAATTATCTGATTACCTTGCTAATGCAACTGTTAAGGAATTAGATTCTAAAGATTTATGTACAAAAGAAGTTATGGAACTTATCAAAGTAGATATGGAATTATTATTGGCAGATGCTAAAAAAATAAGAGAAATTGCAAATGAAGAGGACGATTTTGCTGTAGCTAATGAAATGGAAGATCATATTGCACACTTCACTAAACAACTTTGGTTTATTAATTCTATAATGAAATAAGTTTTACAACCATCCTTATAAAATATATTAAGAAACGATACATTACATTGAAAAAAAGAAAAGCAAGTTTAAAAACTTGCTTTTTTGTTTTCAACCTCTTCGAAATATCTAGCTAAAACAAACATTAAATCAGATAGTCTATTCATATATTTTTGAATAAACGGCTCCAAGAGCTCCTCTCTAGCTAAACTTACTATCTTTCTCTCAGCCCTTCTAACAACAGTTCTCGCAACATGAAAATGTGCAGAAACTTCTTCATCACCAGGTAAAATAAATTGAAAAAGAGCTCCTAATTTCTGATTATATTCATCTATAAAGTCCTCTAAATTTTTAACATCTGCTTCTGATATTTGATCTTTTAACATATCTTTTCCAGTATCATCACTTGCTAAATATCCACCTAAAACGAGTAATTTATTTTGTATTTCTTTTAACCTTTCCTTTATTTCTTTATTTTTAGTGTAATATCTAGCTAATCCTATAAAAGCTGAAACTTCATCTATACAGCCATACGAATCAACTTTTAAACTATCTTTTTTAGCTTTACTTCCTCCTAATAGATCAGTTTCTCCTTTATCTCCTCTTTTAGTGTATACTTTACCTATGCTCACATATTTTTTGTTTTCCTTTTTATCTTCCATTAACAAAACACCTCCATATTAAAATGGAAACTCATCATCAAAGTTAGAATCTGAGCTTTCATCAAACATAGGTTCTGGCTCATTTGTATTCTTGTCAGTAGCTTTAGTGTAACTACTGTATGAACCTGTATCTGCAGAAGCTGCCTTACTCTCTCCAAATTCTACAGAATCAACTACCACAACATAAGTTGTAATTTTTTTCCCCTCAGCTTCATATTGGCTCATTTGTAATTTACCATTTAGTAAAATTTTTCTTCCTTTTCTAAAATATTCTCCTATAAACTCAGCTGTTTTACCAAAAGCAACACAATTTATAAAATCAGCTGTCTGTGTAGTTTTATCAGATTGAAAACCTCTATCTACAGCAATTGAAAATCTTGAATAAGCCTTCCCACTCTGTCCAAACTTCAATTCTGGATCTCTTGTAAGTCTTCCATTTAAAACAACTAAATTCATAAAAACCTCCTAAAAAATTTTAAATTAAAATTACCATTTTTATTATATTAAAATATAAATACAGATATAAGTCAAGATAAATTTAAGCTTTATCTTTGACTTCCAAAGCTATAACAATTACTTTTTATATTATTTTGCAACCAAACTTTCATTATATTGGATATCATAGAGATTTTTATAAATCCCATTAAGCTCTAAAAGCTCTGAATGCTTACCTATTTCTTTTATCTCTCCATTTTCCATAACAACTATTTTATCAGCTCTTATTATTGTAGATAGCCTATGAGCTATGACAAATGTTGTTCTATTCTTCATAAGTTCATCTAAGGCTTCTTGAACTAACATCTCTGATTCACTATCAAGAGCTGATGTCGCCTCATCTAATATCATAATTTCTGGATTTTTTATTAGTGCTCTGGCTATTGCAATTCTTTGTTTTTGTCCACCTGACAATAAAGCACCTCTTTCTCCAACTTGAGTATCTAATTTATCTGGAAATTCCATTATAAAATCATAAGCATTGGCCATTTTTAATGCAGAGATAACTTCATCTTCAGAAACATTTCTACCAAATCTTATATTTTCTCTTATCGTTCCACTAAACAAAAAAGTTTCTTGAGGTACAACAGCAAATTTTTCTCTATATTCAGTCAACGGAATATTTTTTATATCTACATGATTAACACTAATTGAACCTTCATCTACATTAAAAAACCTTGCTAATAAGTTTACTAGAGTTGTTTTTCCACTTCCACTTTTTCCAACAAACGCTATTATCTCCCCAGCTTTCACCTCTAAGTTTACATCTTTCAAGACATAGCCATCTGAATCTCTATATCTATAAAAAACATTCTTAAAATCTATTGTTTTTATACTCTCTTTAAATTCTACTTTTTCACCAAAATATTCTTTTTCTATCTCTTCATCAAAAATTTCAACAACTCTATCTGCAGAAGGTAAAGCATCTTGGAGATCGTTATTTTTATTAATTAATCTTTTTAATGGCTGATGCATAAGTCCCAATGCAGTAACAAAAGAAATTAAATCTCCAGAACTAATAGATTTTTCATATAAAATTTTATACCCTCCATAAAGAACAACTAAAAGTACCATAAATGTTGTAATAATCTCATTAATTGGAGATACTTTTGCCTTTATTTTTGTAGTCTTATATGAATTTTTAAATTCTTCTTCACTAAAATCTTCATATTTTTTAGTTACAAAATCTATATTATTAAATGCTTTTATTACAAAAACTCCAGATAAAGTTTCCTGAGTAAATGCCGTAACTCTTCCAGCTGTATCCTGTCTCTCTCTCCCAGATTTTCTTATTTTCTTTGTATATTTTTTAACTATTTTTAAAATAAACGGCATTAAAACCAGAGAAATTAAAGCAAGAATATAATCTACTTGAAATAATCTTATTGTTAGGGCCAAAACTGTTAAAAATTCTTTAAACATTTCAAAAATTATAAAACCCATACGTCCTAAATTGGAAGTATCATTTGTAAGTTTTGATAAAATATCACCAAGTTTATTTTTTCTAAAATATTCTATTGGTAACTTTTGTAAATGAGAAAAAATATCTATTTTTATCTCTCTTTTTATAGTTTCTGTGACATAGTTGGAAGCTATATTTGAATAATATGCTGCTACAACTTTTATTATAGTCGATACAAAAACTGCTATGAGTATTAAATAAAATTCATTTTTTCTCCGTCTTACTAGAACATCATCTATTAAATATTTACTAAGCCATGCTGGCAATGCACTCATTGCTGAAGCAATAGTAGAAAGTATAATTACAGCTACCATATACCACTTATATCTATAACTATACTCTAAAAAAATATTTAATGATTTGTTTTTAAATTTTAAAATTTTCATATTTTTCTCCGCTATCAAATTTTTGCTATTCTTATAAAGGGAACTAATCTATTTCATTAGAAAATCTGCATAACCATCTATTACTGATTTTCCTGATATTTTTTGTCTCATCATTTCTAATTTAAGAAAAATCTCTTCTTTTTTTCCCTCTAAATTTTTTATACTATCTATTATATTATCCGATGTACATTCTCCCTGTATTAGTTCAGGAAATATCTCACTATTTAAAATTAAATTAGGTAAAGATATAAAGCCTACTTTCAAAATATATTTACCTATAAAATAATTAATGAAGCTTGTTTTATAAACTACTATACTTGGTAGATCTAGTAATGCTAACTCTAAAGTAACAGTACCAGATGTAGCTATTGCAATTTTAGATTTTTTTGAAATATCTGTCAACTTCTCCTCAATCTTGATTTTTACATTTTTATATTTTGAAATTTCTTTTGTGTAAACTAAATCATTTTTACTATTTAATTTCAATATAAATTTTTCATTCCCTAATTTCTTAACTAACTCTAGAAAAATAGGTAACATTGATTTCAATTCCTGTTTTCTACTCCCTGGCAATAATAGTATATCATCTCCCTTTTCAATATTTTTTTTATATATGTCTGAAAAAGGATTTCCAAAATAAATAACTTCAACATTATGTTTTTTATAGAAAGTTACTTCCCAAGGAAATATTACCATTATATGATCAGCCAATTTTAATTTATCTATTCTTCTTTCTCCCCAAATCCAAAGCTTAGGTGGAATATAATAAAATACTTCTATACCTTTAATTTCTTTTTTTAACATTTCTAAAAATTTTAAGTTGAAACCTCCATAGTCTATTAAAATAACTTTTTTTATATTATTTAATTTAATAAAATCCATATAGTCTTGAGCTTTCTTTTTTAAAAATTTATACTTACTTAAAATTTGAGTGAAACCCATGACAGCTAAATCATCTATATTTTGAAGAACTTTTACTCCTTCTTTTTCTGATTTCTCACCCGCGACTCCAAAAAATTCAACACCTTTATACCTATTGTTTATACTTTTTACAAGATAAGAAAGATGCAAATCTCCTGAAGCTTCTCCACTTGAAACAAAAAATTTCATAGAACCACCCTTTGTTCCTAAATTTCTATATTTTTTTACCTACTATAAAAAGTCCTTTTTCATTAGCAAATTTGATACATTCTTCTTGATCTAAAAACATCATCTTTTTTGCTTCAGCAACTATTCCCTTAGCATTATTTTCATAAGCTATTTTTAATGTATTTATACCTATTGTTGGTATATCTACCCTCATGTCTTGCTGTGGCCTTGACATTTTAACTATAATATTATTCTTATTTGAATAAAGACCTGCTCTTTTTATTGTTTCATCTGTTCCCTCAATACCCTCTATTGCAATTACAGACATATCTCTACATACAACTGTTTGTCCTGCATCAACACGACTTAATGCTTTTGCAGCCTCTATACCAATTTTTATAGTTTTTTGGTCCTCTTTGTTAGGAATTACATCTGTATAACACCTATCTTCAAATAAAAATTTTTTCATTAAATAACTCTGAGGTAAAACTTTTATTTTATTTAATCTTAAAAATCCGATAATTGCAAAAAGGAGAGTTTCATCTTTTTTATCTGGAACAATTTCCATTATCCGCTCTCCATATTTATCAAGTATTAAGTCCTCAAAGATAAGTTTTTTTTCTACCTTACCTAACATTACTATTTTCTTTATATCATTTTTAAGCAAATATTTTACTATCTCTCCTATGTTTCCTATATTAAATTCAACATAGTTTTCTATTTTTTTAATATTGACATTTATAGTCGGAAAAAGACCTATGGGATATATAAGAATATTGTTTCTTTTGGCTTCTTCTATGAAATAAAATGGAAAATCTCCATTTCCTACAATAAGCCCTATTTTATCCATTATCTTGCAATCCCCCTACTACTACTTTTTATAAAATCTACTAAATACATAATATTTTTATCTTGATTAAAGTTTCTTTCCAGCTCTTCTATGGCATCCTTTAGTGGAGCATTTTGCCTAAACAAGATCTTATAAGCCTTTTTTAAATTGGATATATCTTCATCTGTAAAGCCTCTTCTTCTTAATCCTACACTATTTAGACCCCTTACAATAGCCTTATTTCCTTCTGCCAAAACAAAAGGACAAATATCTTGATTAACTGCACTAGCTCCTCCTACCATACAAAAAGAGCCTATCCTTGTAAATTGATGTACTGGAGTAAGTCCCCCGATTATAGCATGGCTATCTACTACAACATGCCCAGCAAGAGTTACGTTGTTTGCTAATATACAACCATCACCAACTATTACATCATGGGCAATATGCACATAGGCCATAAGTAGATTATTATTTCCTATTCTTGTTTCCCATCTATCATCTGTTCCTCTATGAATAGTTACAAATTCTCTTATTGAATTATTAGAACCTATTATTGTTTTTGTTGGCTCATTTTTATATTTCAAATCTTGATTTGCCTTTCCTATTGAAACAAAAGAATAGATGGTGTTACTCTCTCCAATCTCTGTAATTCCTTCAACAACAACATGTGATTGTAAAATAGTTCCTCTTCCTATTTTTACATCTTTTCCAACTATACAATAAGGGCCTATTTTCACTCCATCTTCTAAAATGGCTCCCTGCTCTACAATGGCAGTGCTATGTATTTCTACCATTTTGTGCCTCCCTTACTATTTATCTGCTATACAGAAAGTGAAGCTTGCCTCTGCAACTACTTTTTCATCTACATAAGCTTTTCCACTTGCTTTTACAAAATTTCTTTTTATTTTATCAACTTTCACATCATAGATTATTGTGTCCCCAGGTTTTACAGGCAGTTTAAATTTAGCTTCATCAATACCAACAAAATATGGAACTTTTCCTTCTATTCCTTCTAAAACAAAAACTCCTAGACATTGAGCCATTCCTTCAACTATTAAAACTCCTGGCATTATAGGATGCCCTGGAAAGTGTCCATTAAAAAATTCTTCATTTATAGTTACATTCTTTTTCCCTTTAATTGACTGCTCTTCCTTATTCATATCAATTATTCTATCCACCAATAAAAATGGATATCTGTGTGGTATTCTTTCCATTATTTCTAAAACATTTAACATCAATATTCCTCCTGAAATTTATTTTTTTATTTTTATTAAAAAAGTTAATTTAATATGATAAATTATAATTTTTTAACTTATGAAATATTCTATAACAACCTAACTTATTTTATTCAATAGTTGAGAAAACTCAACGTCTATAAGATGACCAGCTTTAATGGCTATAATATGAGCTTTTATTGGTCTATTTAATATTTTTAAATCTCCTATTATATCAAGCATCTTATGCCTTACAAATTCATCTTCAAATCTAAGACCTTCAGGATTTAAAACTCCATCTTTTTTTATCACTATAGCATTCTCTAAACTCCCTCCCAAAGCCAGATTATTCTTCTTCAAATAATCTATCTCATAGTCAAAACAAAAAGTTCTTGCAGGTGCTATTTCACTTTTATAAGTTCTCTCATCTATTTCAAACTCAGCTAATTGTGATTTTAAAAATGTATGATCAAACTTTATTGTATAAGTTAATTTATAACCATCATAAGGAAGTGCTATAACATGCTTATCACCTTTTGAAAGATATATAGGTTCTCTTACAACTATTTCTTCAATATCTTCCTCAAGTTCTTGAACTCCTGCATTCTCTATAAGTTCAAGAAATTTTAATGCACTACCATCACATATTGGAAACTCATTCCCATCCAATTCAACAATTAAATCTGTAATTCCTTTAATATACATAGCAGACATAAAATGTTCTATTGTAAAAACTTCTGCTCCATGTTCATTTCTCAAATTAGTTCCTCTTGTTAAATCAAAAGTATTGTCAGGACTTAAATTTATTATATTTTTTCCTTCTTCTAAATCCACCCTCTTAAAAACTATTCCTCCAGAATTTGCAGGAATCAATTTTAATTTTATCATTTCTCCCTTATGTAAACCTATTCCCTCATGTTTTATTTCATTTTTCAAAGTTTTTCTTTTCATAGTTTCCTTTCTTTATTATTCTACCTTTGTAAGAAATTTATCAGCAATTATATTTGCTATTTCCTTGTTTCCATCTACAAATTGCACTATTATTTTTTTATCTGTTATGTCCCTTACAACACCTAAACCAAATTTTTTATGTTTAACCCTATCTCCTACATAGAAACCTAATTTACAACTTACATCAGATTTTGTTATAGAGTTAGGAATTATATTTTTTGCTTCAAAACTAGATCTTTTATTAAATTTATCCTCAAAACTATTTGATTTAGTTGAGGATAATAAGGATGTGCTAGAAAAATCCCTACCTTTTTTCTTGAATTTTTCTTCATAAAGTTTTCTTGGAATTTCATCTAAGAATAAAGACTTTTTCATAACTTTGTCTTCGCCATAAAAAAATCTCAAATGTGAATAACTCAAATATAATTTTTTTTCAGCTCTGGTTATAGCAACATAGCAAAGTCTTCTCTCCTCTTCAAGCTCATTATCATCTGTTAAAGCTCTATTTCCTGGAAATATTTCATTTTCAAAACCTACTAAAAAAACTATGGGAAACTCTAAACCTTTTGAATTATGTATAGTCATAAGTTTTATATAGTCACTGCTTTCCTCCAAATCATCTGTTGCACTGACAAGAGATATATTCTCTATATATTCATTAAGACTTACGCTTCCAAGAACATTTTCTAGCTCTAATATAGAATTTTTAAATTCTTCTATATTCTCTATTCTACTCTCAAAATTATCATAACTATCCTTTATATGGTCATAATAAGCTATCTTTTCAATTAAATCATTAACTATTACAGAAGCTGTATCATAGGTTAAAAGTTCTTGAAATTCCTTTATCAACTTATATAAATTAAGTAACTTCTCCTTTGTGGATACTGTTAGCCCTGAAATTTCATTTACATGAGAAAGCACTTCAAATAAACTTATTGAATTAGAATTTGCGTATTCTTTTAGCTTTTCCAAACCCTTATCTCCAAGTTTTCTTTTTGGTACATTTAAAATCCTTGTTAAATTTAATTCATCCTTTGAATTTATTATGACTGATAAATAAGCAATTATATCTTTTATTTCAGCCCTTGCGTAGAAGCTTATTCCACCAAAAACCTTATGAGGAATATTATACCTCAAAAATCCTTCTTCAAAAACTCTTGATTGAGCATTTGTTCTATAAAGTATTGTCATATCTCTATAGGGAATTCCTTGTGAATGTTCTTCTTTTATTATTTCAATTATCTTATTTACCTCATCCCTTCCATTATCGCATTCAAGAATTTGAATTAAATTTCCACTCCCATTTTGTGTCCATAATTTTTTATCTTTTGAAGATTTATTATTTTTTATTACTTCATTAGCTGCCTCTAATATAGTTGAGGTAGAACGATAATTTTCCTCAAGTTTTATTATTTTAGAGTCAGAATAATTTTTTTCAAAATTTAAAATATTTGATATATTTGCTCCTCTAAACCCATAAATACTTTGATTTTCATCACCAACAACACAAAGATTTAAATGCTTTCTAGCAATCAAATCTATTATCTTATATTGTAAATTATTTGTATCTTGATACTCATCTATCATTACATATTTATATTTATCTTGAATTTTTTCTAAAATATGAGGCAATTTTAATAAATTATATGTATTTACAAGGATATCTGAAAAATCTATGGCATTATTAGTTTTTAAATTTCTATTATATCTCTCATATATTTCTGTAAAATTTTTATTTATATATTCAAAATCTTTTAAATCTAAATCTTCTTCTTTAATCTTTGAAATAAGGGAAACTATTTCTCTCTCTTTAATATTTTCTAAGCCATATTCTTTTAATATTCCTTTTACAACTCTTCTTTGGTCATCATTATCATATATTGTAAAGTTTGAATCATAAGATAATTCTTTTGCATACATTCTTAAAAGTTTTACTCCAAAAGAATGAAAAGTTGAAATAGTGCATTTTTTTGCATCTTCTCCAATTAAAGCTTCAACTCTGTCTTTCATTTCCTTTGCTGCTTTATTTGTAAAAGTTACAGCTAAAATATTATAAGGATTTATATTTTCATTTTTTATCATATTAGCTATTCTATATGTTATTGTTCTTGTTTTTCCAGAACCAGCACCTGCAAGTATCAAAATTGAACCTTCAACTTGTTTTGCCGCTTCTCTTTGTTTATCATTTAATTTTGCTAACAATTCAAAACTCATTAGTTAAATTCTCCTTCTTAAAATTAATTAATTATATCATATATAACGATAAAACAAAAATAATAATATTTTAAATAGCTAAATTTTAAAATTTAACTTATATTTTTATAAATAAAAAATCACAGTCAACATCTCTATCAACTGTGATTTTATTTTTAGTCTGGATTAGTCATATAAGAAACTATATCATTTATAAGCTCTGCCGTCTTACCATTAGTATCATTTACAGGGTTAAATTCAACTAAATCTGCAGATGTTACCCAATAATTTTTAAATAAGAATTTTAAAGTTTTAAATACTTCGTCTTCTGTAAATCCACTTCTAACAGGTACTGAAACTCCTGGTGCTATCTCAGGATCAATAGCGTTTAAATCAAAACTAATGTGTATATTATCTATAGATAGGTAATCTTTTACCTCTTCTAGCACATTATCAATTCCTTTTCTTAAGATTTCATCATAGTAAATTATTTTTATACCCAACTCTTCAATTATTTTTCTTTCTTCTAATTCTATTTCTCTAGCTCCAAAGATGATAACATTTCTACTATCAACCTTTGCTCCTTCATAAAAACAGTTTGCCAAATCTCTGTCTCCTATTCCCTGAAGTAACGCCAGAGGCATTCCATGAATATTTCCTGTTAAAGTACTTTCAGGTGTGTTCATATCTCCATGTGCACTTATCCAGACTAAACCAACTTCTTTTTCTAAAGTAACACCTGCCACGCTTCCTAAGCTTATTGTATGGTCTCCACCTATCATTATAGGTCTATAACCATCTTTTACAGCTTCATTAACAGTTTTTGCTATTTTTTCAGAAGTATGTAATATAGTATTTTTAAATTTCAATTTTTTATCATTAAAATCTTCCTTTTGCCTCTCAATAGATATTATTTCCATTTCATCAAAAGTATCTGGGTATGCTTGAAGAAGCTCATCAGGTCCAAATTCTGTTCCACTCTTATTAGCTCCTAAATTCATCTGAACACCTATAAGTTTATTTTTCATTTTCTCTGAATAAATATATACTGCATCTTCTTCTTCAATTACATTTATAGTTTCAAGATTAGGATCTTCCATTCCTTGTAAATGTAATTTTGCATCTTTAAGTTCCTCAATGTGATCTATTATATCTTGACTTATTCTCTCCCCAGCAATTATTATTGGAATACCTGGAGGATAGGCCATTATCATTTCACCACAAATCTTTCCAACACTCTCTTTGAAAAGTACTTTATTTTTTTCACTATAAAAAGCTTCTCTTGGCATTAAAACAAGCTCTGGAGTATCTGGTAATTTTATAAAATTCTTTTCTAATTGTTTAGCATTATTTATAAATCTCTTGCTGATGTCCCTTAAAGCTTCTAATAGTCTATTTATACTTTCATCAGTATCACCTATAGTTACAAGTCCTAAAGTATTGTAATAATCTGATAATTCCATTTGAATATTATAGTCATTGACAAGTAAGCTTTCTAATTCAAAGCCTTTAAGTCCCAATTCTTTTGCTGATATAGTTATTTTAGTTGGATCAAAGGCAAAAAAACCTTCTTTTCCTACAAGCTCTTCACCAAAACAATAAATTCCAGGTATTCTATTAGCTTCAGTTCTAAACCTTCTTGCAAGTGCTATAGTCTTTGTTAAAAGTTCTCTTCCTTGAGTTGCTATCTGTCTCCTCGCACAATCAAGAGACGCCATCAAAGGATAAGAAGGTGATGTTGTATGTAGTAAACTCAATATTTGCTTAACCTTAGCTGCATCTACCCTGTCTGAATTTACATGTATTAATGACATCTGTGTCAATGCCCCTAAAATTTTATGTGTACTTTGAGTACAAATATCTGCTCCAGCATCTACTGCTGATACAGGTAACTCTTCATGAAAATGTAAATGTGGACCATGTGCTTCATCAACTATTAAAGGTATATCATAACTGTGAACTATATCAGCTATTTTTTTTATATCCGTTGCCACTCCATAATAAGTTGGATTAATTATTAAAACAGCTGCTATATCTGGATCTTGTTTAAGCATATTTTCAACTGTTTGAGGTTTAACTCCCAAAGCTATTCCCAAATTTTCGTCTATCTCTGGATTCATATAAACTGGTTCTGATCCACTCAATATTATTCCTGCTGAAACTGATTTATGAACATTTCTAGGTACTAGAATTTTTTCTCCAGCTTTCATCACTGACATTATCATCGCTTGAATTGCTCCTGAAGTTCCATTTACTGCAAAAAAGCTATGCTTAACTCCATAAGCATCTGCTGCTAATTCTTGAGCTTCTTTTATACAAGATTTAGGATGATGCAAACCATCTACCATTGTAAAAATAGTAACATCCATGGTAAAAGGTCCTTCTCCCATAAAATCATAAAACTCCTTATCAACTCCCTTTCCTCTTTTATGTCCAGGAACGTGAAAAGGTAATATATCTCTGCCTACATACTCATTTTTCAAAACACTGAATAAGGGTGTTTTATTCTGATCTAGCTTTGACATTTAATTAAAACCTCCTTTTATTTAAGTTTAAAGGTGAAGTTAAAATTTAGTTTAATAAACACTAGAAATCTTACTTCACCTTATTTCATATTTTTCAAATACAAGCTATTTTATGTTTTTTATAATCAAATGTCAATAAAAATTTTTCCTATTATTCATATGCTTCAAATCCCATTTCTTACAAAATTTCATTGACTTCTTCCAAGGTTAAATTTTTAGTTTTTAAAGCATGCATTCCAAATATCAATATTAGCACAAATAATAATTTTTCATGCAACTATTTCCTATTTAAAAAATAAAGTTTAATAAACTTTTAAATACTTTTTTAAAAATTTAAAATACAACAGTAGATAGGTGAGCTATCCCCATTATAAATGAAAATAAAATCGCTAATACAAACATTTTTTTTACACTAGAATCTGAAAAATAATTTGCCATATTTCTTCCTAATATTCCGCCAACTACTCCACCAACAACCATTAAAACAAGTACTAAGTAATTTACATCAGGCATACCATAACTTATATGCCCATAAACTAAAGAGGCTATCTGTGAGAAAAAAATTATAAATATTGAGTTTAAACTGGCTTCTTTTGTAGATAAAGAAAATAAAAAAATTAATAGGACTACATTTAATGGTCCTCCACCTATACCTAAAAAAGCTGATATAAAACCTAATAAAAATCCAACTAAGGCTACAACTATTTTTGAACTTATTCTATATGTTTTTATATCTTTTCCCTTCAATAAATATACAATTATTAAAAACATAAGAATTGAAAAAATAGTTGATTGAGTTGGAATTATTACATTGCCGTAACTCTGTCTAATATGTTCAAAGATTTTCTTGCCTATTATGCCTCCGATTATACTACCAATTGATAAAAAAATAACTGTATTATAATCAATTCTTACTTTATTTCTTAATTCCTTTAACATTGCTGATAAGGACATTGCAAAAACAGTGATAGAAGACATAATATTTATAACCTCTACCGAATCTTTCCCAAATAAATCTAATATGGGCTTCATTAAAATTCCACTTCCAACTCCAGTTATAGAACCTACAATTGAAGTTATTAAAGCTACAAAAAAACCAAAAATCATTTTTTATTTTCACCTCTTAAAAAATAATTAAAGTATCTCATCTAAAATAACAAGTGCCATAATTGCCTCAATAATTGGTAAAACTCTGGGAACTATACAGGCATCATGCCTGCCATTTATTTTTAATACTTCCTCTTTCATGGTTTTTATATTTATCGTTTTTTGCTCCAAAGCAATTGAAGCAGTTGGTTTTATAACAACTGAAAATATAAGAGGCATCCCTGTTGAAAGTCCTCCTAAAATTCCTCCATTATTGTTAGTTCTCGTCTTAATTTTATCTCCTTCCAGCCTATATTCATCATTAGCTTCCGAACCAAACTTATCTACAAAATCAAAACCTATTCCAAACTCTATCCCTTTTACAGCTGGTACAGAAAAAGCAAGGTGAGCTATTTTACTCTCTAAACTATCAAAAAATGGAGACCCTAAGCCAACTGGTAAATTAAGACAAATGCATTCTATTTCTCCTCCTACAGAATTTCCTTCCTTTTTAACTTTTTCAAGAAAAGTTTTTGCTTCTTCTTCCAATTTAGAATTGAAAAATGCTAAATCTTTTTTTTCTAATTCTTTTAAAATTTTATAGCTAATATCTTCTGAAAATTTGTCATCTTCAATATGCTTTATTTTTTTTATATGAGAGTAGATTTCTATTTTTCTTTCTTTTAAAATATCCTTTGCTATAGCTCCTGCAAAAGCTAAAGCTAAGCTTATTCTTCCAGAAAAATGTCCTCCTCCTCTAAAATCATTAAAACCTTTAAATTTTATTTTTGCAGGGTAATCAGCATGACTAGGTCTTAATAAACTTTCTAAATTTCCGTAATCTTTACTTATAATATCAGTATTTTCAAAAATTATACAAAGAGGTGAGCCAGTTGTAAAACCATCTTTAAATCCACTTAAAATATTATACTCATCTTTTTCCTTTCTAGAGGTTGTAAAAGAGTTTTTTCCTGCTCTTCTTCTATCTATAAAAAAATTAATACTTTCAAAATTTAATCTTGTTCCTGCTGGTAATCCATCTATTACTATTCCTAAAGCTTGACCATGAGATTCCCCAAATATTGAAAGTCTTAATTTACTTCCCCATACATTCATTATATATACCTCCTAGGTAAGAAAATATATCCCAAAAATCTGGATATGATTTATTTACGCAAGTTGCATTATCCAACTCTATTTTTCCTTCATAGACAGTTGAAGCTATAGCTATCATCATTGCAATTCTATGATCATTATGAGAGGATAACTTTTGATTTTCTTTTTTTAAATCTTTATTTCCCATATAGTTAATCAATATTTCTTCCTCTCTTTCTTGAAGATCAAATCCTAATTTTGAAAGTTCTTGAACCGTAGCACTAAGTCTATCGCACTCTTTTATTCTAAGTCTTCTCACATTTATTATTTTAACTTTTTTATTTAAATAAGCTGCATATAAGCTAAATATCGGTATTATATCGGGGCAGTTAGAACCATCTATCAATATTTCTTTATTTTTAGTTTTTAATTTCTCTATTAAGGCTATTATTTCTTTATCTCCTTGTAAGGAGTTAATGTTTATATTTTTTATTTCTATACCTGAACCAAGCTCGTTCGCAACTAGAAAAAAAGCAGCCTGAGAAAAATCTGCTTCAACATCTATATCAATAGCATTATATTTTTGAGATCCTCCTATATAAATCTCTTTGTAGTCAATATTTTTAAAACTTATTCCAAATTTTTTTAAGCAATCTAAAGTTAAATCTATATAAGATTTAGATTCAAGGTTTCCCTTTATTTTTATTAAAGAATCCCCTTCTAAAAGAGGAAGGGCAAATAAAAGACCCGTTATAAATTGCGAACTCACATTGCCTATTATTTCATATTCTCCACTCTTTAATAAACCTTCTATTGACAATTTTCCTTCTTGATTTTTTAAAAATTTATATTCTATAGAGTTTTTTTCAAATATTTCAAAATAGGGTTCAAGTGGTCTTTTAAATAGACTGGACTTTCCTTTAAAAATTATTTTATTTTTTTTTGTCATCGATATTGGTATTAGAAACCTCAATGTTGAACCTGATTCATTACAATCAATTTGAACACTTTCATTTATGTCAACCACTTTTTCATTAGAAAAAGAACTACCATCAATAAGTAGTTCTCTATTAACTATTTCTATTTTTGCACCCAAATTTCTCATAGCAGATATAGTAGCGAAAATATCTTCAGATAAACTTATATTTTTTATTCTGGATTTTCCATCTGCCATTGAAGCTGCTATTATATATCTATGCAATATACTTTTAGAAGCTGGTGGGAACACTTTTCCTTTTAACTTAGATTTTTCCAAAACTATTTTTTTCATAAAAATCCTCTATATTACAATTAATTATAAGCTTACTTTTGAATTGAAAATTTACTTCCAGATAACTCTCTTAAAACAGAAATAAACCTAAGTTGCTGCCTCATATAAAGAGGAATTATAACCTGCTTTCTATCAAGAGTAACCATATCTATTACTGGAACAACTCTTTTACCCAACTTCATTTCTTTTAGAATTAAGCTTTCTGCATTAGAAAGTAACATATCCAATTTCCCGCTTTTTATTCTTCCACTTTCAGTATCAACTAAAATAGAATAAGTAAATATATTTTTAAATTGCTTTAAACCTAAACCTAGAAATATCATTCCTAAAATTAATAAATACCATTTTTTATAAACTGTAAATGAATATATTTGAAATAAACCTATGGCTATAAGGGGTATTGATATTCCATAACCCGCTATACTTTTACTCGAATTTAACCCAAATTTCTCTATTTTTTTTAATTTTAATTCTTCGTTTCTATTTTTTTCTAATTCTTTAAGTAAATCTTCATAAAATAACATAAGTATTCTCCATTTTTTATATTTTATTTTACCAAATGCGTTATCTTTTCATCTTTAAAATCTAAATTATGAATTGAATTTATATATCTAACTGTTTTTGATCTTCCTCTTACAACTAAAGTTTGTGTTCTAGCTATGCTACCTTTTCTTTTAACTCCTTCTAGTAGATCTCCACCTGTAATTCCTGTTGCTGAAAATATTATTTCATCACTACTCGCTAAATCTTCCAATTTCAAAATTTCTCCTACTTTTAAGCCCTGTGCTTCACATCTTGATTTTTCAAAATTTGATATTTTATCATTTTCAACAGAAATTCCTTTTACCTCGTTTCTAAGTTTTAATCTAGCTTGCATATCTCCACCTAAAGCTCTAATTACAGCCGCTGAAATAACCCCTTCTGGAGCTCCTCCTATACCATATAACATATCTACATCTGAATCTATCATACATGTTAAGATTGAACCCGCTACATCTCCATCAGGTAGAGCATAAACTTTTATTCCAAGAGCCTGTAAATCTTTTATTATTTGTGTATGTCTAGGTTTATCAAGAATTACTATCATAAGCTCTGATAAAGATTTATTCAAAGCTTTAGCTACAGCATTTATATTTTCAATAAGAGGCTTTGAAAGATCTATTTTCCCTTTTGCTTCTGGACCAACTATCAATTTTTCCATATACATATCTGGTGCTTTTAAAAAACTTCCTTTTTTTCCCACAGCTAAAACTGTAATTGCATTTGCTTGCCCCTGAGCTGTCATTCTTGTTCCTTCAATAGGATCTACTGCTATATCAACTTCTGGAAAAATTGTTTGTCCATCTTCTTCTTCATCTTCCTTAGAGTAAGCTCTTCCCACTTTTTCACCTATATATAACATAGGTGCTTCATCTATTTCACCCTCTCCTATTACTATTTCTCCATCTATAGCAAGTCTATTGAGCATCGTCCTCATTGCATCTACTCCAGCTTGATCAGCAGATTCTTTTTTTCCCCTGCCAACCCATTTATGTGCAGCTAAAGCTGCAGCTTCTGTAACTCTTGCAAATTCTAATGCCAGCTCTCTTTTCATTTTTCCTCCTATTAATTTTCAACTAATTTATAAATAACTTCATTTTCTTTTATCATCTTAAGCTTATTCCTAGCTATCTTTTCCTGTTCAAAATCTGTTTCCAACTTTTTTATAAAGTTTTCATATCTAATTATTTGCTCCCTAAGAACTTCTATCTTCTCTTCTGTCAATCTTATTTCATTTTCCAGATTTTCCTTTTTAGAAATATTACTCCTTATCTGAGGAATTACTTTTAAACTAAATAAGCTTATTATAGCTAAGCAAATAAAAAATTTTTTATCCATTTTTCTCTTATCCTTTTAAAGTTTCCTTTTTCAACATTTGTAATTTTTTTGCTATCATTCTTTTTGCCATAGGTGAAACCCTTTCAACAAAAAGTATTCCATTTAAGTGATCATATTCATGTTGCATAACTACTGCAAGAAAATTATCAGCCTCTTCTTCTACTTCTTGTGCATTTTCATTTAAATATTTTATATGAATTTTTTTAGGTCTCTCAACTTTTTTGAATATCCCAGGTACACTTAAACAACCTTCTTCATATTCTTGAATTTCTTCTGTTAAAGGAGTTATGACAGGATTTATAACTTTTCTAACAACTCCTTCTCCATTATCACAGACAAAAATTCTTTTACTAAGTCCTATTTGAGGTGCTGCTAGCCCTATTCCTTCTGTTGCATACATAGTCTCTACCATATCATCTAAAAATTTTCTAAATTCATCATTTATCTCTGATACATCAACCTCTTTAGCGACTTCTTTTAAAACTGCCTCACCATATTTTTTTATTTCATAAACCATATTTTATCCTTTCTTTATTAAAATAAATTAATTGGATCTATATCTATTACAATTCTCAAATCACTTTTTTCGAAACTTTTAATTTTTTTTCTAAGCTCTTTTTTAAAATCATCTATATCGTTTTTCTTTCCTTTAATAAAAATATTCATTCTATATCTTCTTTTTACTTTATATACCATGCTTGGCATAGGTCCATAAATTTCAATCTTTTCATTTTTTATAGCTTCAAATATATGTTTAGCTTCTTCTTTCAATTTTTCTTCATTTTCTGAACTCAAACCTATATTTATTATTTTGGAAAAAGGAGGATAGAAAAACATCTTTCTAAGCTCTATCTCTTTTTTATAGAAATTTATATACTTCTCTTCTCTACTGTTCTCTATTACATAGCTTTCATCTTGATAAGTCTGAATAATAACCTTTCCTTCCTTTTCTGCTCTTCCAGCCCGACCCGAAACCTGTGTTAAAAGCTGGAATGTTTTTTCTCCAGCTCTAAAATCTGGAAAATTTAAAATTATGTCCGCATTTATAACTCCTACTAAGGTAACATTTGGAAAGTGTAAACCTTTAGCAACTATTTGTGTTCCTATAAGAATACTATATCTTTTATCTAAAAAATCATTATATAAATTTTCAAAAAAATTTCTATCTTTTGAATAATCACCGTCCGCTTTTATAATAGGTACATCAAAGTATTTTTTTAATTCTTCCTCAACCCTTTCAATTCCTTTTCCACTATGGACTAAATTTTTACTTCCACATTTTGAGCATTTTCCTGAATAATTTTTTACTTTTCCACAATAATTGCACTTTAACTTTTTTATTCCATTATAATAACTCATTTTTATTGAACAATTTTCACATTCTTCAACATGACCACAATCTCTACATTGAATATAAGTAGAATAGCCCTTTCTATTTAAAAGGAGTATAATTTGCTCTTCTCTTTTTAAACTTTCTCTTATCTCTTTTAGAAGCTTTTTACTGAAAAAAATATCTTCCTCTTTTTTCATGTCTACTATTTCTATACTTGGTATTTTTGCATTTCCATATCTTAAATCCATATTTAGTAACTTATATATTCCCTTTTGTGCATAATAGTAGCTTTCTATAGAAGGGCTTGCTGAACCTAATATTAATTTTGCATTCTCTGTAAGGCATCTCTTTATTGCTACATATTTCGCATGATATCTTGGATTCATATCCTGCTTATATGTAGCTTCGTGTTCCTCATCTAAAATTATATACTTTAAGTTTTTTACAGGAGAAAATATGGCTGATCTTACTCCTAAAACTATTTTCTTTTCTCCACTATAAATACTTTCCCATTCCTTCGCTCTTTGATTATCTGTAAGTCTGCTGTGTAATATAGCTATATTATTTTTAAATTCATTTTTAAACTTAGCTATCATCTGTGGTGTCAAAGAAATTTCTGGAACTAAAAATATACTTCCTTCACCTTTAAAAAAAGCTCTCTTTATGAGTTCAATATACACTTCTGTTTTACCAGAGCCCGTTACACCTTTTAATAAAAAATACCTTTGTTCTGATTCCTCTATCTCTTTTCTT
This sequence comes from Fusobacterium sp., assembly GCF_030528405.1. Lineage (GTDB taxonomy): Bacteria > Fusobacteriota > Fusobacteriia > Fusobacteriales > Fusobacteriaceae > Fusobacterium. The sequence goes on along the minus strand of NZ_JAUMYY010000002.1, from coordinate 24,668 downwards.
ACAAAGTCCTGCTCTTTTGTCAAAATACTATTTTTTCTATTAATATTCTTCAAATTTTCTTTTAAAAACTCTTTTTTTTCATCTAAATCCGTTTTAATTTTTAAAAAACCCATGTCTACAACTTTTTTTATCTCAATTTTTGAGAAAACTTTTTCAAGATTTTCCTTTCTTATAATGGTTTTATTATAAAAATAATCAAAAACTTCTTTATTTTCATATTCTAGGGATAAAAACTTATCTATACTTATCTCTAATTTATTGCAATTTAGATTTAAATATTTATCTTGGAGCAATTTATCAATAACTGATTTTTTAAATTTAGTTTTAGCTGTTGAATAACTTATTTTTGCTAAATTTAAGATAAAATTTAATATCTTATTATTTCTATGTAGGGAAAAATCTGATTCATATAAATTTAAACAGTAGTTCTGTTTATATTTTATTTTTAAATTTTTGGGTATTAAAGTTTTTACAACACTATCATAGGAAGACAAATAATAATTTACAAGCCACTCTATAAGTTTTAATTGGTTCTTATTTAATTTAATTGAATTTTTTATTCCAGAACTTATATTTAAAATTTTAAAGTCAAAACTTTCATTCATATTTCTTCTTATAATAAGTGCAGACTTCTTTATATTTCTGAAAGGTACTAACACAAAGTCCCCCTCAGAAAATTCATCATTTATATCTGAATAGGTATATAGCTCCTTCATTCCATCTACATAGATATCAAAATATTGCATAATTTCTCCATTTTTATTTTAAAATAACCTTTATTCTTCTAATATTTTCTATATTTTCACCAGCTTGTGGACTTTGTTCTTTAACTAAACCTGTTCCTATTATTTCTATATCTACATTTTCATCTATAAATAATTCCATAACTTCTCTTGAGCTTATTCCTATTAAATTAGGCATTATTTTCTCTTCTCTATTATCAATTTTCTTATATTCTTGAGTTTCTTGAATTTGAGAATTTAATTTAGAAACATTTTGCAACAATACCTTGTCATCTTTTATTATTCTTTTAGCTATATTAGCAACCACTGGTGCTGATACATATCCACCAAATTTCTTATATTGCTCATCTGATTGCGGTCTCATAAACATAACCAATACAACATAACGAGGCTTTTCAGCTGGAAAAAATCCTATAAAAGATGCTAAATATTCGTTCTTTTCGTATCCAAACTTTCCTGCACTTAACTGTGCTGTTCCTGTTTTACCACCTATTCTATAGCCCTCTACAATAGCTCGTTTACCAGTTCCATCTGTTACTGTTTCTTCCATCATTTCTATAATGTCTTTAGAAACTTCAGGTTTTACCACTTCTCTTATCTTTTCTGGTATATTTCTCATTATTACCGTACCATCATTATCCGTTATCTTATCAACTAAATATGGTCTATATAGAGTTCCTCCATTAACAAGTGCTGAAAATGCAGTTATCATCTGTATAGGACTTACAACTATTCCCTGTCCAAATGCCATATTATTTTTTTTTAGCTTATCCCATTTTTTATATGGCACTGTATATGGTTTTAATTCATCAGGAAAATCAACATTTGTCTTATCATACAGTCCAAATTTTTTTAAATAATTTTCAAAAAGTTCGTCAGAAAAATAATCGCTTATTAATACCATACCAACATTACTGGATTTCATTACAACTTCTTTTGTACTTAATATTCCCTTTGTTGTTCTGCTGCTTTCCTTTATTGTCTTTTTATGTTTTAAGATACTCCCATCTCCAATATCAAATTTCGTATTCTTATTTATTAAACCCTCATTTAATGCAGCTGCAACAATTATAGGTTTAAAAATAGAACCTGGTTCATATTGGCTTTGAAAAATATTGTTTCTCAAAAGTTTTTTATCTCTTGATAAAGCTGAAATAGCTAAAACTTGTCCTGTATTAGGATCCATTATGATTCCATAAGCTTCTCGAGCCTTTGTTTCTTCAAATTGAATCCTCATCTCATCATTTAAAATATAGTTCATATTTGAATTTATTGTCAGATACACATTCTTACCATTTAAATCAGAATAAATAGTATCTTTAGATAATGGTAATATTGTTTTTTTATTAAGTCCATATAATTTTGATATAGCTCTTTTTCTTTCTATCAGATAATTTTCATACTGTTTTTCAATTCCTGAAATTCCAAGTTTTGTTTTTGAGTTATCTGTAAATTTAACCATACCTATAAGTTTTTCATATTCTTTTTCATGATAATAAACTCTCTCTATTATTTTTTGATAGGCTAGAGAAGTCTTATAATTTTTTTTACCAGATACATTATGCTCCTCTTCTAATAATTTATCTATTTTCTTTTTGGTCTCATCATCAATATTTTTAGCTAGAATTTTATACTTTTTATTTTTTCTTGCCATTTCTTTAAGTTCTTCTATGATATTTTTATTAAGTTTTATTAACTTACTCTCCAATATAAGCTTTATGTCCTTTAATAAATTTTCAGAATATTTTTCATCATTAAGTAAGCTAGGATTTACGTACATAGTATAAAGCCTTTTATTAAAAGCTAATTTTCTCCCTGTACTATCAAAAATTATTCCTCTTTCTCCCTCTTCTTCATTTTTACTTATTATCTGTTGGTTCATCATAGTTATATATTTATTTTTATCAAAAATTTGAATCTGCACCAATCTTAAAAAAATAACTAGCATAAAAAACGTAATTATAAATACAGCCATTTTATTTCTTATATAAAAAATCTGTTTTCTCTTTATATTTTTAAAAGAAAGTAATAAAAAAATAATATAGATAATTAAAGTTATAAGCATTACCAACAAAAAAAATTTTTTTTGGTTTATAAGCGAAAAAGACAGTGCAAAAAATATTAAGCTTGCTACTAATAATGCTATAATTTTTAATATTTTAGACACTATTTTCCTCCTAAACTTTTCAATGTTCTATCATAATCCTCATTAAAAATAATATTCTCTATTTTATCTAATGATTCATCTCTCAATATGAATATTTCTTCTCCACTTCTAGCAACTAAATTATATATTTCTTTCAATTTTACTTCATCTATATTCTTTGCAATAGTATACACTCTTTCATTTTTTGAGTTATAGCCCAAAATCAAATAATCTATTTTAATTAAGTCTTCTAACATATTTTCAAGTAAAAATGAAGATGTACTTACATTTTTCTTTAATTCTTCAAATGTTATAGGAGGTTCATTATTAATATATTTTTTTATAATTTCTTCTAATATCTTTAAAGTTATGTATAATTTTGAGTTAAAACTTATATTAACAGTTTCGCCCTCTAAACTTATATCAAGACTTACATTTTGAAATAAATAGGTCAAATGTACACCCAAAATAATAAAAAACCAAGATACTCTTATCCATAGCAAAAATATAAAAATGACAGAAAAACTTCCGTAAATTACGCTATAACTATTTATAAGAGATTGTGTTTTTATAAATAGAAATTGAAAAATTGAAAATATTACTGAAATTACAAAGGCCGATGACATAGCAGGAACAAGTTTAACACTAGTATTAGGCATAACCATATAAAGGGCTCCCAAAAATATAAGTAAACTAGTATAAGGTAAAACTTTTGATAAAATCTCATAAAGTATTGAAATATTCTCTACCTTTGACATAAGAAATATTAAAAGTCCATTTATTATTACAAAAAATAAAGGTAAGAAAATAAAAAAAGATATGTAGTCACTTACCTTTCTTATAAAACTTCTAGTTACTTTTATATGCCAAATATCATTAAATGACCTTTCAATCAAAGTAAACATTGAAATAAAAGTCCAACCTAAAAATAAAAAACCTACCCCAGCCAATAATCCATTCCTTGCATTTTTTAAAGCATTATCTGCAAAAGTAGAAATCAAGTCCACTGCATCCTTTGGAAGAGGTGTAGACTCAACTAATTGCTCCAATAGATAATCCTTAGCTCCAAACCAACTTCCTAAACTAAAAAGAATTGCTAAAATAGGTGCTAAAGCTAAAATTGTATTAAAGGATAAAGATTCTACCCAAAAACTTGAATTAGCTATTTTATATTTTTCATAAGCTTTTTTTACACCTTCTGTTATGTTATCGAAAGTAAGTAATTTCAAAAATTTATCCATGTCTTCCTCGCCTTTAATTCAATTTTAATCTTTTATATAATTTGCTTTAAAAATTTCTGCATCCACCGAATATATTTCAGATAGATTTAAAGGACTTATCAAATAATCTCCAATTCTAACTAATGTCTGTTGACGATTTGAATCATAAAAATAAAAAGGATTATCATTTGTAGAAAGTGCCTTTAATATTTTAGAATCAACTCTAGCTACCTTTACCTTTGTACCACTTAGATCATAAGTATCTCCTTTTTCAATAAAAGGTATTACCTTTTGCATAACATAAAACTCATTTAAAATTTCAACTGCACCCAGTGTAGACGCAATAAACATAAACATTAATAATAGTTTTTTCATAATTTCTTGTGATGTTGAGCTATCACAAAACCTCCTATCTTTTATTTTCCTTATTATATTTTTCTAAGGCTATTTTTAATACAGTCATAGCTTTATCTATTTCTTCTTCTCCAACACAGAATGAAAACCTAACTTCTTGTTTTCCAAGTCCTTCTGTTGTATAAAAACCTTCACCAGGCGCTAACATAAGTGTTGAGTTCTCATATGAGAAATCTGTCAACAACCATTTACAAAATCTATCTGAACTATCAACTGGAAGTTTTGCAAAAGCATAAATAGCTCCACTAGGTGTTGCACATGTAACTCCCTCTATCTGATTCAAAGCATTTACTATTATATCTCTTCTTCTTCTGTAGATCTCTTTAATCTCTTTAAAATATTCTTTAGGAGCTTTTAACAAATTCGCAACAGCGTATTGTTCAACTATTGGTACAGCAAGCCTAGCTTGACAGAATTTCAACATATAACTCATAAATTCTAAATTTTTAGAAATTATAAAGCCTATCCTTGCTCCACAAGCACTATAATGCTTAGATACACTGTCAATTAAAATAATGTTCTCTTTTGCTTTTTCCATATCCAAAATAGAATAATGTTTTTTTTCAACATCATATATAAATTCTCTATATGGCTCATCTCCTATTAAATATAGATTATTTTCAGTTGCAATTTCTGAAAGAATTTTGACTTCCTCTTTAGAATATACTTTTCCAGTCGGATTACAAGGATTAGAGAATAAAATCCCCCTTGTTTTTGGTCCTATAAGTTTTTTTATTTCTTCCTTACTTGGAAGAGCAAAATCATTTTCAATAACTGTAGGAATAGGAACTATTTTTGCCCCTGCAAAACCTATAAAACTTTTATAATTACTATAAAATGGTTCTGGTATTAATATTTCTTCCCCTTCGTTACAGATACCTAAAATAACAAAAGTTAAAGCTTCACTTCCACCTTGTGTAACAAGAACATTTTCTCTTTCCAAACTGTATCCATCTCTTTTATATGTTTCTATTAATCTATCTATTAAAAGAGTTAAGCCCTTGGAATCAGCATATTTTATAACCTTATCATCTATATTCTTAATTCCTTCAAAAAACAATTCAGGTGTTTCTATATTAGGTTGACCTATATTTAAACGAAATACTTTTATTCCCTTTGCCTCAGCTTCATTAGCTAAAGGAAGTAGCTTCCTGACTGCTGAATATTCCATTTTGATTGCTCTTTTTGAAATCTCCATAACATTTCCTCCCATTAAAGTAATCCGAATTTTCAATAATAAAATGAAAACTAAATCCTTTTATTATTATATACTATTTTTGAAATTTTTTATAGAAGTTTTTATGGAACTAAAATAGAATTTATTATATAATTCTATTGAGCAATATTATTTACTGAAACTTAAAAAACTTGCTCTAAATAATAAGGAGATAGCTATGAAAATTTTAATTATATCAGGATTTTTAGGTGCAGGCAAAACAACTTTTATAAAACATTTAGCTAAAAATATAAATATGGAATTTGTTGTTTTAGAAAATGAATACGCTGATATCGGAATGGATAAAGACATTTTAACTGAAAATAAATTAAATGTTTGGGAAATATCAGAAGGCTGTATTTGTTGTTCTATGACAGGTGATTTTAAAAATTCTATAAAAAATATTTATACACAAATAGATCCTGAATATCTACTAATTGAACCTACTGGTGTTGGAATGCTAAGTTCAATTATAAATAATATTAAAGCTATTAAAAATAATGAAATAAAGCTTCTAAACCCAATCTCAATGATAGATGTATCTTGTTTTAATGAATATTTTGAAAACTTTAAGGACTATTTTATAGATAATATAAAAAATACAGGGAAAATTTTATTAACAAAATTAGAAAATTCTTCAAAATTTGAAATTGAAGTCATAAAAAAGTCAATTTTAGAAATAAACCCTAACATAGAAATTATAGATTATGATTATAGAAAACTAGGGAATGATTTTTTTATTGATATTTTTAATACTGATATAGAAAAAAAAGAAATTTTACCAAATTTTAAAATTTTTAAACATATAAATTTAAAAACTTTTTCACAAGTAAATATAAAAATTTCTACTATGGATGAATTTGGGCTATTTTTAAATAAAATAATGGATGGAAATTTTGGAAAGATTTATAGAGCTAAGGGACTAATTCAAATTGATGGACAATGGGGTAAATTTAATTTAGTCCATAAAAATTTTGAAATGGAAGCATGTCATCCTGTATCTGAAAGTAAAATTGTAGTAATTGGAAATAATCTAGATATAAAATCTTTAGAAGCATATTTAAAAAAGTAAACTTATATTGATTTTACTAAAGCAAAATAAAAATTAGGAGTTTTTTATGAACAAAGAAAATGTTTTAAAAGTTCTAAAAGAAAATATAGAAAATAAAAATATTATAAAATATATCTTCTCGGATACAAAAGATTATGAATATAAAAAGGTTACTCTTTCTGCTATAAATATAAAAAACGAAATAAAAATTCAAATTGAAAGTTTCAAAGAAAGTAAAGTTTTTCATAATAATTTTTCTCTAGATGAAGAAAAACTTTTCTTTTTACTTGATGAGTATTTAGATAATTTTAAGCAAATTTTAGCTAAAACTGCTGGTATTGACTATATTTTTAGTAAAAAAAATGGAAAATTTTCAAAAAAGGAAATAAAAAATAATTTGAAATTTAATTCAGTTGCACATAACAAAGAAAAAAAATACTTTCTAAATGAAGGTGAAAAAATCGACTTTTTAATTACACTAGGGCTTATGTCTAAAGAAGGAAAAATTTTTAAAAATTCATATAATAAATTTAAGCAGATTAATAAATATTTAGAATTTATAGACGATACTATCAGAGAATTAAAAGATAAGAAACTTATACAAAACTCTATCAATATATTAGATTTTGGCTGTGGAAAATCTTATCTCACTTTTGCATTGCATTATTACTTAAAGAAATTTAGGCAAGAACTTACATTTAATATAATAGGCTTGGATCTAAAAAAAGATGTAATTGAGTTTTGTAATAATCTGGTTGGAAAATTAAATTATAAAAATTTAAAATTTTTAAATATGGATATTAAAGATTTTAATGGTGAAGAAGTTGATTTAGTTTTCTCTCTACATGCATGTAACAATGCAACTGATTATTCTATAGTAAAAGCACTGGAATTAAATTCTAAAGCAATACTTGCAGTTCCTTGCTGTCATCATGAATTTTACGAAAAAATTACTAAAAACAGTGAGCTTTATAAAAATTTAAAAATTATGGTAGATTCAGGGATAATTCTGGAAAAATTTTCAACACTCGCAACTGATTCTTTTAGGAGCCTAGCGTTAGAACTATGTGGTTATAAGGTAAAAATGGCAGAATTTATAGATATGGAGCATACACCTAAAAATATACTTATTAAAGCTATTAAATCCAATATTTCTCCTAAACAGCTGGAGCAAAAATTAGAAGAATATAAAAGATTTAAAGACTTTTTATCTATTGATCCCTTACTTGAAGATTTAATAAAAAAATATTTTTACATACTTTAAAATAATTAAAAGGAACTGTTTAGAAACCAAATGGTTATGCTAAATAACAGTTCCTTTTTCACTCTATATTAACCATTCGCCAAGCAAAGAACCTGCAAGAGCTACTGCCTCTTTTCCTGTCATATTCTCATGATCAAGTAATGGATTTACTTCTACAAATTCTACACTTACAAGCTTTTCACTTTTGGCAATCATTTCCATGGATAAATGTGCCTCACGATAAGTCATGCCACCTTTTATCTTTGTCCCTGTTCCTGGTGCAATTTCTGGATCTAATACATCCATATCAAAACTCACATGTATTCCATCTGTTCCATCTGTTGCAATACGAAGAGCTTCTTCCATTACAGCTACTATTCCTATTTTATCTATTTCATGCATAGTAAAAACATTCATTCCAAGCTCTTTCATCATTTTACGCTCAGGTGCATCTAAATCTCTTGAACCAATATAAACAAAGTTAGCTTTATCTATTTTATATTCTTCTCCACCTACTTCTTTTAGATCCTTTGCACCAAGTCCCATTAAACTTGCAACAGGCATTCCGTGAATATTTCCTGTTGGAGTAGTTTCATTGGTGTTAATATCTCCATGTGCATCAAACCAAATAATACCTAGTTTCTTTACATTGTGTAAAACTCCTTTTATTGTACCAAGTGCAATACTATGATCACCACCAAGAACAACAGGTAAACTACCTTTTTTCATAACTTGATCTACTTTTTCGCAAAGTTTTTTATTTACATCTACAACAACATTCATATTTTTTAAATTTGAACCTAAAACAGTAAAAGCTTCTTCTCTTTTAACAAGTATATCTCCCTCATCTTTAACTTTATACCCAATAGCTTCCAACCTCTTTTTTATTCCTGCATATCTAATGGCATCTGGACCTAAATTTGCCCCTCTTAAACTTGCTCCCAAATCAAGAGGTACTCCTATAAGTGAAATATTTTTTTTTAATTCAGGCTTCATTTTCGCCTCCCTTTTAATCTCAAATTTTTATCTTTATTTTCAAAAATAAATTATATATACACTAGTTTTTTACCCATTTCAAAAAGTTTTTCTTTTTCTTCAGCTTTAGGATTACCATTTGAAAGTATTGCTTCTGCTACAATTTCCGCTCCAAGTTCTTCCAATTGTTTTTTCCAATTTTTAAGATAAACTCCTTCCCCCCAGCCATAAGAACCGAAAAGATAAACTCTTTTATCTTTAAACCTTTCTCCGTTCTCTGCCATAAATGGTTGCCAGGCAAGTTTATGAATTTCCTCTCTTTCATTTGCAGGTGAAGCCATTGCAATAATATCACTCGCAAACATTATTTCTCTATCTTCTTCCTTCATTTCCATAACTTTAAAAATTTTATAATCAGCTCCAGCTTCCACCAATCCCTTTTCTAAGGCTGAAACCATCCTCATTGTATTTCCTGTAAAGCTATAATAAACTACTGCAATCTTATTCATAAAATTTCTCCTAAACTTATTGTTGTTTTCTTTCTTTAAAATCTGTTTCTATTTCTTTTTTCCATTCAGCATTCAATTCTTTTCCCGATCTAAACTCACTTACTGCCTCATTCAAAACTCTATAGTTTTTTTCAGTCCCTATTTTATCAGAGTGATATTGAACAGCTTTTGAAGCATCAATACCAAAGCTTTTTGCAGTTTGTATTGCATCTATATTCGCTCCTAAAAATAAAAATTCCCATTTAAATTCTTTTTTTTGAAGTTCCACCAACTCCTTTACTTTAGCTATAGTAAACTCTTTGCTTGCATTCTCCATACCATCAGTTATTATTACAAATAAAACCTTGCTATCTTTATTTTTTTTACTTTTATTAATTTCTTTTAAGTTAACTATCGATTTTCCTATTGCATCTAAGAGAGCTGTCATACCTCTAACATAATATTCTTCATTTGTAATCTTTTTAACCTCATCAATAGGAAGTCTGTTATGTAATATTTCATATTCATTATCAAATAAAACTGTTGTTACAATGACAGAGCCTCTAGTTTCTTTTCTCTGTTTTTCAAGAATCGAATTAAAACCTCCAATTGTTTCATTTTCAAGTCCTGCCATAGAACCTGATCTATCTAAGATAAAAACAAGTTCTGTTACATCTTTTTCTTTAATTTGTGCCATTATGTTAAAAGAAAACACAGTAAAAAAAAGCACAGTTAATGTGGAAAATACAAATTTTTTCATATAATCTCCTCCTTATATAATATATTTAAACTTTCATATATAACATATTTGTCGTTAGTCCTGCTGCAGTTCCAATTAAAAATATTTTATCGCCTTTTTTAATTTTCTTTTCATCAAGCGCCAGGCATAAAGTCATAGGCACAGAGGCGGACACCATATTTCCATATTCTGAAACAAAGTTAAGATATTTCTCTTCTTCTATGTTTAATTTTGACATTACCATCGGCATAGCAACACTTGCCTGATGTGGAATGACCATATCTATATCTGTGATTTTTAAATTATTTTTATTTAAAAATTCATCCATCATTTTTGGTAATTTTTTTATTGATAATGATAAAACATCTCTTCCATTCATATCAAACATATATTCTTCTTTTGTAGCCTCAGTATAATTTTTTGGAAGATAAGCAGAAAGTCCTCCTCTAATTTCCGTCGCATGGACTCCTTCCGACCAAGTTTTTTGTAAAGAACAAATAATTCCTTCCTCTTCTTCTGTAGCCGATATTATAAAAGCCGTTGCACCATCACTAAAAAGTTCATAACTTTCTTTTTGTTTAGAATTTAAAGCTTGGGAACTCACATCACTAGAAACTATTAATACATTTTTATATCTTCCTGCATCAATTAGATAAGACATCAAGTCAAGTGCAGTTATAAAGCTTGTACAAGTTGTATTTATATCAAGTGCAGGAATATCTGATCCTTTTGCTATTTTTTCATGAATTAAGGCAGCACTACATGGAATAGGCTGTATTCCTACTGCACTAGCTGAAACTATACAATCAATATCTTCAATTTCTTTTTTTGCTGAGATAAGTGCTTTTTTACATGCACTAACTGCAAGTGAAAGTTGATTTTCATCTCCACTTATTCTATAGCGAATCTGTCCATTAAAATTTACAATATTTTTAGGTAGGCTCATTCCATAGCCACTTATTTTTATTTTTCTCATACTTCCTCATCTCTTTTTCTTAAGTTGCTTTTATTTATAATCCTTTTTAGTTTAACCTTACTATCAATATTATAACTTATAAAATTAATTTCTACATTCTTTATTCTAAAATTTTTAAAGAGTTTTTTAAATTCTTTTTTTATTTTTTCTTTTTGCAACTGCTCTATATCTAAAACAGCCACTTCTATCTTATTATAATCAGTTTGAAAAACTTGATATTCTCTTATACCTTCAATAAAAAGCATACACCTTCTTATAAAATCGGGAAAAATATTTATAATCTCCCCTTTATCATTATAAAATTTAAAAATATCATCAGAGCGTCCTTCTATCTTTTCTATTCTTTGCAATTTAGAACCACAGCTACAACTTTCATTCGTTTCTACCAAAATATCATTTAAATGATATTTTACAAAGGGTTGACTACTTCTTTTAAAATCAGTAATTATAGGATAGAATCTTCTCTCATCAATATAATCTTTTTCAAATTTTATAATATCTTCATTTAAATGTAAATTACCATATTCACAGGTATAAGCTAAAAAGCCTTCCGTTGCCTGATAAACTTGATGAACTACATTTACTGAAAAGCATTTTTTTATGTATTCTTTATCCCTATCCTCTAAAATTTCTGCAACTGAAATTATTTTTTTCGGGTTAATATTTAATAAACCTTCTTCTTTAAATTTTCCAAGTATAATTAATATTGAAGAAGGTGCAATTAATATGGTTGGTGCATAATTATTTAATTTTTCTATATGTCCACTAGGATTTAGAAAAGTATCAAAATACTCAAGTTTTATAAAGGAAGAGTTTACTGAGCTATATAAGTTATTGTTTGCTCTTAGAAAAAATGCCAATCTATGTTTCTGAAAACCCTTTGGTAACATTTTTGCAAGTATAGTCCCCGCCCAAATAGCCTGTTCTTCTTCTGTTGTAATAAAAAGTCCTCTGTGGCCTGATGTCCCTGAAGAAAGTCCAACTGATATGTTTTTATATTTATCTTTGAAATCTCTATTTTGTTCAGCTTCTATAGCAATTTTAAAGGCCTCAGCTTTCTTAATACCAACAGTATTCAACTCATCAAAATTTTCCATCATAAATTCTTTATTCATAGAAGCATTTTCTTTAAATTTTCCCGCCTTAAAATACGGTGAGTTATTTCTAAAAAATTCCATCTGTCTTTTTAACATTTTATTTTGGTATTTCTCTATTTTCTCACGACTATCCCATTTATCAAAAAAACGTACTTTTATAAATACGGAAATTAATTTAAATATTTTTTTCATTTAACACCTTCCACGCCCTGATTGATTTATCGTGGCTAACAAGAATTTTTATTCCATCATTTTGAATCTCTTTTAAAATATCTATACTCTTTTTATATTCTGAAAAGTTATTTTGTATTAACCTAGGCAGAAGCTTCATCTTATCTACCATATCTAAAAATTCCGTCCTCCATGTAGCATCTGCTGCAATAAATAAATTCCTATCCTTTATATAAGCACAGCACTGTCCAGATGAGTGCCCATCTAATTCTGTTAGAAGTATACTCTCGTCAGAAAACAAATCATAGCTTTTTAAATATTTAAAGTTTTTATTCTCAGTAAAAGATTCTATAACTTTTAGCCTGTCTTTAAAATCCTTTGGCAATAACTCTTTAAATATCAATGAACGAAGTGTACTTTTTTCTAAGTCGTCAAAACATTTTTGAGTAATAATTATTTTTGACTGAGGAAAAAATTCTAAACCACCTATATGATCTGGATGAAGATGAGACAAAATTATATACTTTATCTCTTTGGTTTTTATCCCTCGTTTTTCAAGTTGAAAATTTATCATAGCTTCTTTTTTTATATTTATAGGATTCAAAAATCTATATAGAAAATATTTAGCTTTATTTTTTAAAATTTTTGTACTATAACCTGTATCATAAAGTATATAGCCATATTTTCTATGTTTTATTAAAAAAACTCCAGCTTCAAATATTATTTTTTCCTTTTTTACCTCAGAAAAAATATTCTCTATTTTATTTATACAGTAACCACAGGAAAAATAATCAACACTCTCTATTAAAGATTGTTCTTTACTTTCCTTTATTGTATTCAACATATTTTTTTATCCCTTCAATTATGCTTATTTTTGGCTTATAGTCTAAATCTCTCTTTGCTTTTTCAATAGACAATGTTTGAGAATATTTTAAAAGATAAAGAGTATACTTAGTTAAAATCGGTTCTTTTTTTATTTTAAAAATTTTATAAATTTTTTCTAAAAGACTTACTATAATTTTCATAAAGTTATAGTTTAAATGTTTGTAGTTTCCTTTAATATTCATTTCAGAAAAAAATAAATCCAATATTTCTTTAAAAACTATAGGCTCATCATTTGTTATATTATAGACATTTCCTACTGCCTTTTCACTCTCTAAAGCAAGCCTGATAGCTAGAGCAACATTTTCAACACAGCTTATATCCACCTTATTTTCTCCATTATCAAAAAGTGGTATGGCTTTTTCCTGATTTAATTTTAGAAGTCTTGGAATAATACTGGTATCGCCTATTCCAAAAATTCCCCTTGGTCTTAAGATAACTGTGTTTACATCCGAGTATTCTTTTACTTTCTTTTCAGCTAAAATCTTACTTTTTATATAAAAATTTAGCTCATTTTCCAGAGGGGCTTCCTCTTCTTTTATGTTGATTTGATCTTTGGCATCGGCATAAATACTTGGTGAAGATATATAAACTAATCTCTTTATTCTCTTTTTTCTACAAACTTCAAGTACATTTTCCGTCCCGAGTACATTTGTATTATAGAAATCTTCCCATCTTCCCCAAATAGTTGAAAGTGCTCCCGCATGAACTATCATATCCACATTTTCTGCAGCTTCATATAAATCCTCAATCTTTGTAAAATCTCCTTTAAAAAAACTTACTCTTTTACTTAGCAGAGATTTTCCTATTTTTTCATTTCTCCCAAATGCAACTATTTCATAATTATTTTCTTCTAATTCCTGAATAGTATATTTACCTAAAAAACCTGTTGCTCCTGTTATTAGAATCTTCATTTTATCACCTTTTTTTATTTTTATATCAATAAATTTTACAAATTGTCCTCCAAATATTCCTCTATATATTTTAAGAGTTCTTTATTTTTTAAATAGCCTAAATGCCTACACTTAAGCCATACATCTGTCTTATGACAATCCAGTCCTCTGCTGTATTCATCGTATTTTCCTTTAATTATAGTATAGTCTAGCATTTTTAATTTTTTAGTTTCTTTTGCAACAGGTCCTAAAGAAAAAACTTTTATATCTGTAGCTTTAAAATCTTCTTCTTCAAAAAAATCTAAGAATCTATTCAGTACATTGAGTCCTGAACTCTGTGTAATGATAATTACCTTCTTTAATTTAAAAATCCCCTCTAGATGCTTTTTTATCTGATTTTGAAATTCTCTATTTTTTAAAGTATGGATATAGTAAATTGCTGTGACATAACTTGCCTTTATTAAATTCTCATCAACATAATTTTTATAAGGAAAAGCTAAATTATATGGAAAATTTGATTCAACTATATCATAACCGTATTTTTTAAATATGGACAAAAATTCTTTTTGTTCTTCTGAAAGAGCTGCCGTTTCATAACAACTACTCCCACTTAATATCATAACGACCTTTTCAGAAGTCTGATATATATTAAAAAAGCTATTTTTAATGTCTAATTTTTTTAATTGTTCTAAATATTTTTTAAATCTGCTCATAACGAATTTTTCCATCCAGTACTCTTATTTTTTTATTTCTCCAAGTTATAACTGGAGCTGTTGTAAGTGTATATACAAATATCAGTGGTAATATTAAATCATTTAAAAATTCATATAAAATAGAAGATAATTCATCCCCTGTTTTTAATATATAGTATCGATAAAAATACATAATAAAAGATTTGACAAAAAATATGAGAGCTGTCAATAACAAGTAATTTACCCCTAAAATTACACTACTTAGTAGCATTATTATTGGTAAAATTGTAGGTAGCAGTATAAATATAAAAAATTTAAACGAGAAATTTTTCATCATATATATTTTTGAAAAAAGTAACCATCTTTTCATCTGCAGTATATATTTTTTAAAATTTGCTATACTTGTTCTTACATTACAAAAAATACGAGTTTGAATAAGTTTAACATCCTTCTCAAGCATAAGACTTGCAAGTGCCAAATCATCACATAAATAATATTTTATTTCTTCAAAAGCATTATATTTTCTCAAAATTCCCGTTCTAAGTATATAAAACATACCATTTATACTCTTATTTTCCTTAAGTTCTGCCATAGTAAAGTAAGTTAAAAATGAATTACTGTTGACAAAAGCTGCAAGTAATTTGGAATAAATGTTTTTATTTCCATAATTATAGGCTATACCTGTTGCTAAATACTCTTCTTCATCTTCATAGTTAGCAAGTTCATGTAAATATTTTGTATCTATTACACTGTCATCATCCAGAATAATTGTATACTCACTTTCTATATGATTTAAGGCAAAGTTTAATTTAAAAGTTTTAGGGTTGATTTCTTGTGGAACATCATCTATCTCAAGTACTTTAATCCTCTTAGCATACAAGTCTTCTTTTAATATTTCCTTTGAAATTCTTTGAGCCTCCATATCGCTTTTATCAATAAGCCAAATAAATTTCATAGCTTCTATATTTTTAAGATTCTCTCTCAAGTCTTCTTCCAGTCTTGGATCTCCTGAAAGAATTGGTTGAACAATTGTATATTTAGTTTCATCCAAAGTCTTTTTAGGAAAACTGTTAAATTTTTTAAAATATTTTAAAGACAGAATAAGTCTTAATAAAAATATTAAAAAAATGGAAGAGAGAATAAAATAAAAAATTATCTTCATAATACTCCTTTATTTAGCACCTTTTCTAAGATGTCTGGCAACTACCTTAAGTTGCAAACTTATAGGCAACATTGCTGTAAACTTTGCTAAAATTTTATTTCTCAGACCTATTATTGCAAATCTTTTCTTTTTATCAAAAACTCTTAAAATATCTTTTGCAACAGATTCTGCTGACATCTCCCAGACTTTAAATACTCCAAACTTTGCCTTTGTTTCCTCTTCAAAAAAAGGAGTTGCAGTTGGACCAGGACAAATTGAAAGTAAGTGCACATTCTTAGTTCTAAATCTTATTTCTTCACTTAAAGATAAAGAGTAATTAAGAAGCCCCGCCTTAGTTGTACTGTACATAGTCATATATGGGTGATAATACAGTGCTGCCGTCGAACAGATATTCATAACTGTTCCCTCATCTCTTTCAAGAGCTTTTTTTAAAAATAATTTTGTAAGTATAATTGGACTAATCAAATTTACATTTAACATCTCAATATCTTTTTCTAGAGTTAAATTATCAAAATTTGTCATTTCTCCAAAGGCGGCACAATTTATTAAAATATCAAAATTATTCTCTTCAACTATTTTTTCTAAATTTTCAGTATTTTTTAAATCATAGCTTATTATTTTACAAGCAATATTAAATTTTTTTTCAATGCTATCTTTAATCTCTAATAATTTTTGAGTATTCCTTGCAAGTAAAATTAAGTTATAATTTCTTTTTGCAAAAAAATAGGCTAATTCCTTTCCAATTCCAGAACTTGCTCCAGTTATTAAAACTACTGACATAATATATCACCTTTAAATAAAGTTACTGAAGTTATTTTACTATATATTTTTATCGCATACAACTAAAACTAATTGCTATACAAAAAATAGTCCCAGATTTTATTTTCTGGAACTATTAAAAATTTATTTAATTAGTAATATTTGATACAAAATTCTTTTTAGTTGTATATAGATTCGTATATTTTTCCAATCACAGAATCTTCCATTTCTTCTAAGCTATATTTCTTAGAACTCTTAAGTTTTCCCCATGTTACTTTTGGTTTGTTTTCTTCTTTACTAAAAACATTAAGTCCTTTTGTTAATTTATATTTCCCTGTAGAGAAATTAATGCTAATCTCTTCACCATCACCTGAATTTCTCATAAATGAAAAGTCCTGCATTCCTATAAGTTCTATTCTCTTATTTTGGAATCTAAAAATATAAACACTATTTGAAGAGCCATAAGTTCCTGCACTTGTAAAAAAACTAAAAGCTACGCTAAGAGTATTATTTCTTATATCCATCCCACTAAAAGTATCTTCAAGAGTTGGATTATCATCACTATGCTCACTAGCTATAAAGCCTTTATCGTTCTTAGCTTTTAGACTATACATCCCATCTTTTTCTCTAAATAAAACTAAAAGTATTCTTGGATTTAGATTTAACTTAAGTGGTCCTAATTTTTCTTCATTACTTTTGATATTTGCCAGATCATCTTTCTCTATAAGCAAAGCAACATCTTCTAACTTATCTTTATTTAAATCCCCCCTTGCATCACTAATAAGTTTCCAATCTTTAGGAATAAAATCTTCTATCTTTTGAGATTTTTCAGGAAATTTTACTCCAAAAATATAAAATGAACAGATTAAAAAAATAGAAAAAACTAATAATAACTTTTTTTTCATAGCTAGCCCCTTCTTATTTTTATTCAACATATTAAATTTCAACTTTAAAATACCTTAAAATTATTTGATAAATAAAATTGGCAACCAATCTTGAAGTCCTATCATCATAGTCATATCTAGGGCTTATTTCTGCCACTTCAAGCGTTAAATCTTTATCAGTTTGAGCAATAATGTTTAGAAGCCTATTAGCTTGACTTGGCCAAATACCAAATGACTGAGGAGCACTTACTCCAGGTGCAGTAGTTACGTGAAACACATCTGTACAAATACTTAAATGTATATAGTCATTTCTATTTAAAATTGGATTTATATTAAGTTCATTTACTTTTTCTATGTCCCTTGCCAGAAAATAGTTTACTCCGAATCTCTTAGCTGTATCAAATAATCTTTTAGTATTTGAGAATTTTTGTATTCCAATTACATTATAATCAAATCTCAATCCGTCTTTTTCTCTATCCTCTGCAATTTGTAAGAACATTGAGCCTGAATTAGCACCTTTTTCTTTGTAATCCCTCATATCAAAATGAGCATCAAAATTTATTATTCCTATTTTTGGATTTTTTTCTTTTGATTTTGCATATTTTAAAATTCCATTATGTGTTCCATAAGCTATATCATGCCCACCACCCAAGCATACTACAAAATAATTCCTTTTCTTTAGTTCTGCAACCGTATCAGCTAATTTTTCTTGAGCTGCTTCTAAATTACCGGATATTACATCTATAGACTCCTTTAAATCATATAACTTTAAAGTATTATCAAAAACAGGATAATTTGAAAGTGCAGCTTTTAAATGCTTCCAACCCTCACTTGCTCCTGTCCTTCCATTATTTCTCCTAATTCCTTCATCAGAGTTAAAACTTACAAAACACACCTTTCTATCTTTTGAATCATCTTCTAATAGTTCTTTTAATGTCTTTACTTTTACAACTTGATGTACTCTTAATACATCTTCATCATAACCGTCTACACGACCTGTCCAGTCCATTATTTTTTCTCCTTCTATAGTAAATTTTGTTCTATATTATATTACTTTATAATATAACAAGCAAGAGTTATTATTTTTATTCTCCATTTTCTTTTTCATAAAAATGGAAAAGAAAGTTTATTAAACTCTTAGGTAATTTTGAAATTATGCTGATAGCTATTTTCATCTTTTTAGGAAAAATTTCTTTTTCTTTTTTCTTTTTAATAGCTTCAATTATTATCCTTACTGCCTCATTCTCTGATATAATAAAAGCCTTTTTATCTGTGTCTTCTGCATTTAAGTCTCTTAATCTCTCTGTTTCAACATAACCAGGCAAAATATTTGTAATTTTTATATTACTTCCTTTCAATGCTTCTCTATAAGCTTCACATACATAATTTAGTGCTCTTTTGGATTTGCTATAAACAGAAGCATCTGGATATTCAAGTAAACCTGCGACAGATGATATAACTACAAGTTGTCCTTCGTTTTGCTTTAACATTATATCTCTTCCTATTTCTAGTGCATGTAAAGCACCTGTTAGATTAACATCAAGTGAGTTTATCAGCTCGTCTTGATTAAGTTTTTTAGCTCTATTACTTGAATAAGTCCCAGCATTAGCTATCATAATATCTAGATGATCCTGTGAAAAATTCTCAACAGCTTTTTTTAGTTCAAATTTATCTTTAACATCTACCTTATATATTTTTAATTTAGGATATTTTTCTTTCAAGTCAGAAATTTTTTTCTCATTTCTTCCACAGACAGCAACCTCATATCCTTGTAACAAATATTCTTTTGCTAAACCTAAACCAATTCCTGATGTTCCTCCTGTTATAAAAATTTTCATTCTTCCTCCAAATTTAATTGCTAGATGAAATATATGCATCTTTCACATTTGCATATTTAACATCTGTATTGTAGATTATGGCATTGAACTTCCATTTTTCTTTTTTTTCTAAAACTTCTATAGTATCAACTGCATCTCCCAGATAATTTTTATTTTTATCATAGCAAGGAATTTCAATTCTGACATTTTCCTTAGTTCTTGTATTGTGATAAACAGTCCCAGAAACTACAGTTTTATCATGATCTACTTCAACTTTTGCATCTGAGTAAGTATACTTCACACCCTTAGCTTTTATTTCCCCTTCATCATCACCTATAATAGCTCCAATAATCTTTCCAGTTGCCTTTATTGTTCCTCCTACTATACTACCAGCAGCACTTATAGTCCCACCAACTACACTACCAATTATACAAGATGAAAAAAAAATAGCCATTACTATTATCAAAATTATTTTCTTCATAGTCACTCTCCTTTAGTCTTTTTGTAGCATATATATAATAACATATATTTTACTGAGATTAAAAATATAATTGTATACTTTTATTTTACTTTAAAAAAATAATTAATTAATAAAAAATAAAATATTTTTTTACAATATGATATAATTAGTATAATAAATTTTTAAAAATAAATTTTGATATAATTAAGGAGAATATACTTATGTTTATGAATAGTTTAAAAACTGGCTTTTTAATTTTTGTATTAGTTGCATTGTTTACTTTTATTGGAGGTTTATTTGGAAATGAAAACGGTGCATTAATTGGTCTTTTTATAGCAGGCGGTATGAGTTTTTTTAGCTATTGGTTCAGTGATAAAATGGTAATTAAAGCTTATAAAGCGAAAGAAGTTGACTCTACAATAAATCCAAGACTTTATGGGATTGTAAAAAAACTTGCAATGAATGCAAATTTACCAATGCCTAAAGTTTATATTATTCCTGAGAGACAGCCTAATGCTTTTGCAACAGGAAGAAATCCTAAAAATGCTGCTGTTGCTTGTACTCAAGGTCTTTTAGATTTAATGAACGATAATGAATTGGCTGGAGTTATGGCACATGAGTTGGGTCATGTTAAACATAGAGATATTTTAATTAGTACTATTGCTGCAACCTTTGCTGGTGCAATAGCTAATATTTCTCGTTTTCTACCATATGCAAATTACAACAATAACAGAAACAATAGAAATAACAATGCTGGCTTTGCTCTCTTAGCTGCCATACTTGCCCCCATAGCAGCTTCTATTATACAGATGACAATTTCACGTAGAAGAGAATTTATGGCTGATAGAGCTGGAGCAGAAATTTCAGGAAACCCTTTATATCTAAGAAATGCTTTGGAAAAGCTTGAGAATTATAGCCATCAAATTTCTATGAATAATGTAAAAAATCCTGCTACTGCACATATGTTTATTGTTAATCCTTTTTCAGGTCTAAGAGGTTTACAAAATTTATTTCGAACACATCCTTCTACTTATGATAGAATAAGAGAGCTTGAAAAATTAGCAATTGAAAAAGGATACTTATAGAAATATGTAAAACAAGTACAAAAAAGCACTCCCAATCGTATCTTTTAAGATTGGGAGTGCCATACAAAGTATTTATTTTTTTACTCTTTCCACATATTCATTTGTTCTTGTATCAATTTTAATCCATTCTCCTTGCTCAACAAATAAAGGAACTTGAATTTCATAACCTGTATTTATTTTTGCTGGCTTCATAACCTTCCCAGAAGTATCTCCTCTAAGACCAGGTTCTGTATAAGTAACTTCTCTTTCAACAAAAGTAGGTAATTCTACCGCAACTGGTATTGATTCATAATACACTACTTCCAATTCCATTTCTTCTTGAAGATAATTAAGAGCATCTCCTAAATCTTCTCCTTTTAATTCTATTTCTTCCCAAGTTTCTGGATTAGAAAACATATAAGAATCTCCATTTAAATAAGAGTATATTGCCTTTACCTTATCTAATTTAATATCGTCCATTTTATCATCTGCCTTATAAACAGCATCAGATATATTTCCTGATATTAAATTTTTCATTTTAAATTTTACTACCGCAGCATTTCTTCCTGATTTATTATATTCAGCCTTCAATACTACAAAGGGATCATTTCCTATTTTAATAGTACTTCCTGCCCTTAATTCTTGTGCAATTTTCATTTGTTACCTCCTAAATTTTCTAAAAAATTATTTAATTTTTCAACTAGATTACAATTCTCCAAAAGATATTTGCTACATTCTTGATTATAATAAGAAATTTTATCATAATTTTTAAAAAAATATTCATAGTCATCGTTATTTAAATTATATTTTATGAAAACATCCTTTAACTCTTCCCAATTACCATAATATTTATCTAAAAAACTTTTTAATTTAATCATATGAACATTTTCTTTTTGAGGATAAATATGCCATAAAAATGGTTTTCCAAGCAATAAAGCTCTAACAAAGCTATCTTCTCCTCTAACAAAATTAAAATCACATAATGCTAAAATTTCTTCATATTCATCATAGGAATAGAATGGTAATTTAACAAATTGTATTTTATCATATATATTAATATTATCAAAATATTTTGTAAAATTTTTTTGAGTTTTTTCACTCATAATTAGTAATAGGATTTTTTTTCCTGTCCTTTCTAATTCAAAGATAAGTTTATCAAAATTCTTTTCATAAGAAAATATACTACCTATTAAATCATATTCTTCCTCTATACCGAATTTTTTTAAATAGTGACTTTTATTTTCTATAACCTTTTCTTTTCTGCTAATAAACTCTCTATCTATTATTATTCCACCACTCTTTAAACTTATTCCAGGCATAAAAAAATATTTTTTTAAACTACCTTTTCCAATTAAAGACTCCTGAAGGTGAAAATTTTCTATCCAATCCTCTGAAGAAAAGTATTCTAAGTTCAACAATATTTTGGAATTATTATAAGCTTTTTCCATATAAATATCTGGAATCTTACATGCAAAACATTCTATTATTAAATCAGAACTTATTATTTCATCGTTTAATTCAGAAAACTCAAGAACATCTATACCATCATTATCTTTCTTTATAAGTCTTAATTCTTCTGTTCTATCTATTATCAATCTTAGCCTTCTATCAGGAAAATAAAACTTAAATTCTCTTGCTAAACGATAAGCAACTCCAACATCTCCATAATTATCAATAACTTCACAAAAAATATCTATACTTTTTATTTCCATAATATTCACAAAGAATTTAGTTTCTTTCTTGTTTTATTCTTTTGTTTATTAAATTTGGAGTTTTCTCTCCTTGTATTTCTTGTTTTTCTTCTGACATTTTATTCACTGCATCTTCTCTTGTTTGTTTTACCCTCTTTTCTGCTTTTTTCTCTACATTTTCTGTTTTCGTTTTCTTAACTTTTTTTACTTCTTTTTTTTCTTTTTTTATTTCTTTGCTAACTGATGCCGAAGTTGATATTCCGCTACTTCCAGTTCCTACCCCTAAGCCTAATGATGTTGTACAAGCACTTAGAGTTAATAGTGCAAATAATCCAATTAAAACTGTCTTTTTCATAGTTGTTCTCCTTGTAAAATTAAATTATATCTTCTATAAAAATTTCTTTAACTTCTCCTAATTCAAGATTATCAAGCTTTAATTTTCCAAAAGATATTCTTTTTAAATACAAAACTTTATTATTAACTGCTTCTAACATCTTTTTTACTTGATGAAATTTTCCTTCCATTATTGTTAATAAAATTTTTCTTTCTTCCAACTTATATACTTTGGATGGCATAGTCTTATAGTTATCAATACAGATTCCATTTTCTAATTTTCTTATATCTTCAATGTTAATGCTTTTTTCTATTTCAACATAGTAACATTTTTCAATATGATTTCTGGGTGAAAGAAGTTTATGATTTAACTTTCCATCATTTGTAAATAAAAGTAAACCCTCAGTATCTTTATCCAGCCTTCCAACTGGCACTAAATTTTTTTTTACAACCCAATCTGGAAGTAAATCCATAACTGTCTTCTCTCTACTATCCTCTACAGCAGTTATATATCCTGCTTTCTTATTCATAAGATAATATCTAAACTCTTTATATTCTAGCATTTTATCTTCTAAACAAATCTTATCATTGAAAGGATCTATATTTTCTTTTGGACTAACTGTAATTTGATTGTTTACTTTTATTTTTTTATTATAAATTATATCTTTTACTTCTTTTCTACTCCCAATTCCACACTCTACCAGAAA
The DNA here is from genome assembly GCF_030528405.1 of Fusobacterium sp. Lineage (GTDB taxonomy): Bacteria > Fusobacteriota > Fusobacteriia > Fusobacteriales > Fusobacteriaceae > Fusobacterium. The sequence goes on along the minus strand of NZ_JAUMYY010000002.1, from coordinate 845 downwards.
CTTATCCAATCTCATACTATTCTTCTCTTTTACCATTCTTATATCTGTATATTTCAACATAGCCATCTGAATAAGTATATTTTGCTTTTCCCTCTAATACATTTTCTATATAGTATACTTCTTCTTTATCACCATTTGAAAAGTAATAAGTTGAAAAACCATGCTTTTTCCCATTTCTATAAATAAATTCTTCTCTATCACCATTTGTATAGTACTTAACTGCAGGGCCTGTTGGAACTTGATTTTCATGTCGAAATTCTATCTTTGCACCATCCTTTAATTTATCAACTCCAAAACCACTTTTTATATCATCTAAATTTCTTATAAAACCCTGTTGTTTATCGTCTATTTTAACAGTTACTATATTGTATCCGTCTTCTGTTCTATATTCTATTTCTCTTATAAGTTCATTTTCTCTAAACTCTTGTACCATAATTTTATCTGAAGCATAAATTATCTTAGCTCTTTGATTATCACTTTCAAAATTTTCTACTTTATTTGAACTGAAAAAATTCTTTGTTTTTTGAAATAAACTTGTATTAGCTAAAGAGTAATTTTGATTAAGATACACATTTCTTAAGTCTTCTTTAAACTGTTCATCAGGAGAAAGTTTTCTCTCCAAGACTTTTTCTAAGGATTTATTTTGTTCATTAAATTCTTCATAATAAGTCCCTGTTAAAGAATAGTACTCTGCTTGAAGGGCAGCAATCTCTTCCGAGAGCTTCTTATACTCCTGACTTAATTTATCTTTTCCAGACTTATCTTCTTCCTTAGAATATTTACTTTCTATTTCGATACTCTCTTTTATTTTTTTCTGAAGTTTTTTCTGGATTTTTTCTTCTTCG
>NZ_JAUMYY010000045.1 GCF_030528405.1 Fusobacterium sp. | reverse complement strand
TTTCAATATTTTCTAATATATTTCTTAAGTTCTTCTCTTTGTATACAAGTTCTCTTCTTTGAATTTCAGCCTCTAAAATTTCTTTTTCTAACATCTTTTTTTCATTTGAAAAGTCAAAAATTTCTTTTTTAATTCTTTCTAAATTTTCAAAATTTTGCTTTAGTTCAAAGTTTAATATCTCATTTTTATTAATTAGTCTTTTATTATTTTCATCTATTTTTTTTAATTTTTCTAGAATCAGTCTATTACTTTTTAGTTCTTTATTTACAGATATAAATAAATGATATTTTTCTTCATTTTCTTGAACTATTTTTTTTTGCACTCTTTGCCTTTTTAGCTAGGTAAATATTTTTTTTCAAATTGACCTTCATTTCAATTATTTTGTCTTTTTGATTTAAAATTTCTCTATTATAACTATCTATTTCTCTTTCTTTCTTTTCAAAATCATATATTTCCTCGGATAGTTTTTCCCTATCACCCTTATATAAATTTAGGCTTTTTTCTAACTCTTGCCTAAGTTTTTCCAACTTTTGCATTTCATTTAAAAGATTTATCTCATCCATAATACCAGTTGAGATAATATTTCTTTCTGTTTCTATTTTTTCAAGTTCTCTATTATACCTATCCTCTATATCTTTTAGAATACCACTGTACATTTCAGAATAAAGTTCAGTATTAAAAATCTTATTAAATATTCTTTCTCTTTCAGCAGGCTTATCTTTAAATATATTTATAAATTCATTCTGCTTGGCTATGATTATATTGTCATAGACATCTGTATAATCTTTTTTTATACCACAAAGTTCATTTAATTTTGCTCTAAGTTCCTCTTTATTTTTTATTTCTTCGTTGCCACTCAGATCTTTTAAAATACTAGTAGTACTCTTTTTAGAGTGAAAAATACTTTTTAATGAATATTCTCTGCCATCATTAGCAATAAAGTCTATTTCAACCTTTGCTGAATTTTCTCCATATCTAATAAAGGATTTTCCTGTTTTCCTACCACTTCTATCATTTATATCAAAAATAACTATTCCTATAGCTTCAAGAATAGAAGATTTCCCTCTTCCATTCTCTCCTAAAATTAAATTTATCCCTTCAGACAATTCAATACTAGTATTTTTGTGAGAGCGATAATTTTCTAAACTAATCTTCTTTATTATCATCTTCATCATCCTCTAAAAGTCTATCAAATTTTTCCCTAAAACCTTCATAGTCCTCGTTTAAAAAAAGATTTTTTAGAAGAGAAAAACTCTCTGCAAAATTCTTTTTATCTTTTAAAACATTCCACTCTTGTATTAGTAAACTTTCTATTTCCCCTATATTTAATGTTCCTTCTTCAAAAGAGCTTTTACTACTGAAGTTTTCTAATCTTATCTCAAAATATGTCTTTAAAGCTCCTTCATTCCTTGCAATTTCTTCTAATCTTTCTATATTTATATAGTCATTATTTTTATTTTTTATAGGAACAATTAAAAGCTCTTCTCCTGTTAAATTTAAGCTTTTTAAAAATTTTTCAAAATCTTTTTCAATATCTTCTCCATAATCAAATAGATCTGTTTTTAATCTTTTTCTATGTTTAACTTCAATAAACTCATATTTTCCCGTTTCTGTATCAAAATATATAGCTCCTTTTCTATCTGCTCTTTCATTGAGAATATTTGTAAACTCTAACGAGCCAGGTATAAAAAAATATGGTTTCTCTTTAGGATAAACAGTAAATGAATGTATATGTCCTGCTGCCATATAAATTACTTTATCCTTAAAAAGATCTAGTGTCTTTGTGGAAACAAGTCCTGGCAATGTATCAGAACCTGAAATTCCTGTGTGAACTATAACTATATTTTTTTCTTTTTCATCAAGCTTTGCTGCTAATTTCTCTAAAACACTATCTACCATAAATCCTGGATAACCTACAGGATAAAAATTAATATCTCCTATTTTAAAAAAATTTTCCTCTTCAAAATCTTTTTTATATGAATAAACTTCTAAATATTTTTTTGTCTTTAGATATTCTAGCCATGAATCCTCTTTAGAAGTTATAATATCATGATTTCCTTCTATTGCTATTATTTTCAGATCTTTTTTTCTCTCCTTTAAAGTTCTCAATAAATTTTCTGTTTTCTCTAAAATATTAGCATTTATCTCCTTCTTATCAAAAATATCTCCAGCAATTATAAAAATATCCACCTCTAAGGTAGATATTTTATCTATTAGATTTTCAAAAGCTGAGAAGAAATCTTCAAATCTTGTATCTGAAAATTTTCTTGTTCCACTAGGTTTTTTACCCAAATGTAAATCAGAGCAATGAATTATTTTCATATCAATTCTCCATAACAATAATATTTAAATTCACAGTTTCCACAGGTTTCAAAACTGTATTCTCTTTTAAAAAATTTCTTTTCAAGTATGGCACTTCCTATTTTTTTTACTTCTTGATAGTTTTTCTCTAAATCTCTGTCTTCAATTATAAGTTCTTTTTTTGCATCTTCTTCTTCTAAATAATAAAGGAAAGTTTTTATTTGTCTGTCAGGATATTTTTTCTTTAATAGTAATTTATAAAATGATAGTTGCTGATTATAAATTAAATTATAATCTATTTCATTCAGATATCTCCCAGTCTTAAAATCTATTACTTCTAAAACTTTATTCCTATCTAAAATTAAATCTATCTTTCCATAGAGCATATAATCCTCTTCTATCCTATATTCAGAGGCTTCTACCTTATAAATATATTTAAAATTGGTTCTTTCTTTTTCTATGTAACTAAAAACCAAATAAACTAAGTTATTAAAGTTTTCATCTGGAGATAACTTTCGTATTCTATATATCTTTTCAATTAATTTTTCAATATATTCTAAAGAAAATTTCTTCTCCTTATCCTGTTTTAACCTTCTATTTATGTGCTCTATAGCTTTGTGCGCTATAGTCCCAATATTTAAAGCCATTTTTTCAAAGCTTTGAAAATTATCTTCCCTCATAAACTTATACTTTTGTGGACAAAACTTATAAAGTGCTATATCACTTGTAAATGCAAAAATTTTATTTTCTTTTTTTTCTGTGAGTCTGTCTAATTTAAGTTCTTCCATATTAAAGCTTATACTGTTTACACTTGGAATGGAATAGAAAAAGGCTTTAAAATTATCAGAAAGTGTTTTAATATCCGAGCTTAAAACTAAAAGATTCTTTGCCCTTGAAAAGGCAACATAAAATTTTCTATAAAAATCGAAATACTCCTTATCTATTTCACTTAACTCAGTGGCAGAGTTTAAAAGTCTATCTATACTTGTCAATCTATCTGAAGTATTATGAATTTGAGGTTTTGAATAAAGTGAATATACTATTACAGCAGGAAACTCTAGTCCTTTTGCTTGATGAATAGTTAAAAAAACTATACAATTATCTGGATAGTCTTCCTCACTTGAAATATCTTCTATTCTTGCCTTTTTTAAAATAGGTATATACTTTTCAAAAAAATATTTAACAACAACATGGTCTGCTTGAGAACTTATTTTTTTATAGCCTACATATTTTTGGAAGTCTTTTAATATTTTACTTAGAACTGAAAGATTGTGCCTAGCTCTAGAAACACTAGGAGTAGTGTCATCAAATATATTTTTATAATATTCAAATTGGAACAATTCATAAAAAATATTATTCAAAGATTCATATTCCATATCTTCTAAAAATTCTATCTTAGCTTTTATCCACTCTAAAATATTTTTATCTTTCTTCGCATAATATCGGGCTAAACTTAGACAATCTTCCAAGTAAGTTCCTTGAACTGTGATATATTTTTTGAAGCAAGCTAAAATTATACCCAAAGTTAATTTAATTTCATACATCTCAAAAAATACTTTTGTCCTTGGTGAATAAACTTCTATGCCTTCTTTATTTAGCATAGATTCTAATTTTTTTGCATTGGAATCCTTAAAACTTGAAAATAGTATAGCTATTTGATTATAATTATCTATTTTTCCACTATTTTTTAATTTTTTTATAAAAGATACAGTATTTCTTATGTTTTCATCGGAATTATTCCCAGCTATGTGAAGAACATTTGAATTTAAAATCCCTTCTGTTCTGACAGAAATAATATTCTTTTCAAATTTATGTCCCTTCCAATCTATATAATTTATCCACTTATTATTGAAATCAACTATGTCTGCTAAAGATCTATAATTTTTATCTAAAATTATCAATTTACATTCATTATCAAAATGTTTCGAAAAATTTAAAATATTTTCGGCTGTTGCTCCTCTAAATCTATAAATAGATTGATCTTCATCTCCAACAACACATATGTTTTTTTTTATATTTGAGATTAGTAATAAAATTTTTTCCTGTACTCTATTGCTATCTTGATATTCGTCTATCATTAAAAAATCTATCTTTTCATTCATCTCAATTAAAAATTCTTTATTTTTTTGTAACATATTTAAAAATTCTATCTGAAGATATGAAAAATCTATTTTATTTTCTTTAAATAATTGCTCCTCATATAAAATATAGGCATCTTTTATAAAATTTATATATTTATCAGAGCTGCTTATTTCTTTAATATCTATACAATTTTCATTGAGATCATTTATTTTTTTTCTGATAAAACCACTTATCTCCCAATCTCCTCTATAGGATATATTATCAAAAAATTCCCTATAGTTATCTAATTTTTTATAAGCTTTTAAATTTGAATAAATAAAAAAATGTTGTTCATAATCAGAGGTCATCAATTCAAAGTTATCAAAAAAATTAGAGTACTTAATATTCTCTTCTATTAATCTAAGCCAAATAGAATGCATAGTTCCAATATACATATCACTTAAATCAATATTTACCCCCATCTCCTCTAATCTTTCATTTATTCTTAATTCTAACTCCCTAGCTGCCTTATTTGTAAAAGTAGTCAAAATTATTTTATTCGGACTTGTATTTTGATTTATAAGTATATTTACAACTCTTTCTACAAGGGTTTTGGTTTTTCCAGTTCCAGGACCCGCTATAATAACAAGAGGTCCTTTAACTGTATTTACAGCTTCAAATTGTTTTTCATTTAACACATCATTCTCCTAAAAGCCTGTTAAACAATCCATCATTATCTGAATTTTCTGTGCTTGTATTTATATCAGGATTAAAATATATCTCCGAATTTCCTTCTCCAGTTCCTACTTGAGCATCTAAGCCAAAAACTGTTGCTATTCCTCTTCTATACTTAACTTCACTTTCAACTTGAAGTCTTCCTTTAGGCACTATAACTGTTCTACTTTTTTCGCTGCTCAATAGTCCGTTATAAATATTTATATTTTGTTTCATCAGTTCTCCAGCTTCCAAATGATTTTCTAAAAATTCAAATTTCCCAGGACTATATAAATTTTCTTTTATAAGTCTTTGATAATATCTAGCCCAAAGTGGTGCTACTACTCCTCCACCCGTCACCTTACCTAGTACTGGTTTATTATCATCTCGACCTATATAAGCAACTGTTACATACTCAGGAGTAATTCCTGCATACCATATTGTTCTATTTTCATTTGTTGTTCCTGTTTTTCCTCCCTGCTCTATAGCCTTTCCATTTTTATCATAAACTTTTGCTCTGGAACCCGTCCCATTACTCACTACTGTTTTTAGCATAGCTGTTATGACACTGGTATCCAAGCTGTCAAAAATTCTTTCTTTTTTTACATCTGCCACATAAATCAATGTGTCCTGTGTATCTCTAACTTCTCTTATTAAATTTGCTTCAATCATATTTCCACCATTTACAAAGATAGAAAAATCCATAGCTAAATTTATAGGACTTACTTCAACTGAACCTAGTGCAGCTGTTAAATCCTTTATTTTTCCTGAATATTTTAAATTTTTAGTTTCATCTGCAAACTTCTCCACACCTATTTCCTCCAATAGCTTTATAGCTGGAATATTAAGTGAATGATTTAGAGAATTTAAAAGTGTTGAATTTCCTGAATAATTTCCTCCATAATTTTTAGGTGCCCAAGAACCACGAACAAAATAATCATCAACTACAACTGAATATGGATTAAAGCCATTTTTCATAGCTAAAAGATAGAGAAAAGGTTTAAATGACGAACCATACTGTCTTTTTGCCATTAAAGCTCTGTTGAAATTTTTTGCCTTAAAATCTTTACCACCAATTATTGATATAATTCCTCCTGTAAATGGATCCACTGTTATCATAGCTCCATCTAAATCTGAATTTTTTAAAGTTTCATAATTATCAAATACTTCTTTAGCAATCTTTTGATAATCTAAATCCAATGTTGTATAAATTTTAAGTCCACCTTTAAAAATTTCATCATCAGAATATAATTCTTGAAGGAAATCTTCAACTAAAACTGTAAATTCAGGATTCTTATAAAATTTATTGTTTTTCTTTGGATATATAACCGTCAAACTTTCATTACTTACTCTTTTATTATTTTCATCATCAACAATAAATTCATGTGCTATAGCTCTATTATACTCCTCTTGGCTTATACGCTTATCTGAGAGCATTTCTTTTAATATTATTTTTTGTCTTGAAAGTGCATTCTCTAAATTTCTAACAGGATCATATTTAGATGGTCTATTAGGTATACCCGCTAATAATGCTGATTCAGCAATATTTAAATCTTTTATGTCCTTTTGAAAAAATTGTTTCGCAGCAGTTTTAACTCCATATGAACCTGAACCAAAATAAATCTCATTTAAATACTTTTCTAAAATTTCATCCTTGGTATAAGTTCTTTCCATTTCAAAAGTTAAAATTGCCTCTTTGATTTTTCTTGATAGTTTTCTTTCAGAAGTTAAAAATGCATTTTTAGCTAATTGTTGAGTTATAGAACTTCCTCCTTGAGTTGCCTTTCCTTTCTTTATATTATTAACAATAGCTCTTAATATACCTTTTAAATGTATTCCACTATGGGAATAAAATTTTTTATCTTCTATTGCCATAAAAGCATTTTTCAAACTGTCAGGAATTTCTCTTATACTGGCTAACTCTCTAGACTCAGTATACAAAACATCTATCTCTTTATTATTTCTATCATAAATAGTACTTGGAGCTGCAGGGGTATAATCTTCTACCAACTGTTGAAGATTAGGCATATCCATTCTATACTTTATAACTATTCCAAGTACTGTTAAACCCATAAATAGAATTAATACTATAGATATTTTAAAAAAAAGTAAAAAAAGTCTTTTCATATTACTTAATTATCTCCTTTTTTATTTTTTTGTCTAAGTTGACCACAGGCACCATCAATATCACTTCCCTTCTCTTTTCTTAGGGTAGCATTTACTCTTCTATTATTTTTTAAGTATTTAAAAAATTTGTCAATTTTTTTCTCACTTGGTCGCCTATGTTCAACATTGGGAACTTCATTATACGGTATTAAATTAACTATATGATCAAATTGATGTACAAAATCAGCCAAAGCATTGGCATCATTTTCTGAAATATTAAAATCATCAATAAGTATATACTCAAACGTTAATCTCCTCTTAGTCTGCTTTTGATATTCTATCAAAACTGCAGCTAAATCTTCCAAAGGAAAATTTTTATTTATAGGAATTATTTTGTCTCTTTTTTCATTTATTGCGCTATGAAGCGATATCGCAAGTTCTATAGGTAGTTTTTCTAACAATATTTTTTCAATTCCAGAAACAACTCCTGACGTAGAAATTGTAATCCTTCTTTTAGAAATGTTTATTCCATCTCCATCATATAAAATCGAAAGTGCCTTTGTTAAATTTGAAAGATTAAGCAATGGTTCTCCCATCCCCATAAAAACTATATTATTTATTTCATCGCCTTTTTTTATAAGTCTTCTTTCCACTGTATAAACCTGATTTATGATTTCACTAACTGATAAATTTCTCATATAGCCGTCCTGACCAGTAGCACAAAAACTACATTTTACTGGGCAACCAACCTGTGAGGATACACAGAGTGTATTTCTTAATTCTCTATTGTTTGAATCCCTATGTCTTAAAAGTACTGTTTCTATTGTTCCACCATCTTCCAATTCAAATAAAAATTTTTCTGTTTTATCTATTTTTGAAATCTGCTGCTTTAGCAAATTAAAAAATGGAATATAAGTTTTTTCTTTTAATAGTTCCCTATCTTTTAATGAAATATTCGTCATATCATCAAAATTTCTAACTATTTTTTTATGCAACCAAATAAAAATTTCTTTGCCATAAAACTTTTTCATTCCAAATGAAAGTACCAAATCTGTCAATTCTTGTTTTGTTAAATTTAAAATATTTATTTTATCCGTCTTCATTTCCTTCTTCATCTATTCCTCTTTTTATAATCTCTAAAATTTCTCTATAACTATAGTTCTTTGATAGTTTTATATTACCCTTTTTAGGGCTCCCCCCTCCTTTTATCTCTTGATTATTTTTGCTTATATTTTTTATTAAATTTTGACAATTTACTTTATTTGAGATAAAACTATAATTTTTATCGTAACCACAGATTAATAAAAATTCATCTAAATTTACATATCTTCCTAAAATTTCTGCAATATTTTTATCCTCAGTATATAAAATTATTTTTTGACCTCTGTATTCTATATGATTTTCTTCTAATTCTTTTACTAAATAAACACTGTATTTATTTAATAAATTTTTAAAGTTCCCCTCTATTTTTTCTTTTTCCTTTAAATTTTTATCAAGCATATCTAAAATTTCGTCAGTTTTACAACTAAAAATATTGGTCAAGTTCTTTATAATTTTATGTTTTTGACTGTAATCTTTTCTAGCTCTATCACCTGCTAAAAAATAAAATCTGGTCCAATTTCCTTTTACAATTTCATGAGCTATTATTTTAAAAATTTTTATTTCAGAAGTTTTCTTCACATGAAAACCTGCACAAGCACAAATATCAATATCTGAAATTTTTATAAATCTTACATCACCTTTTATTTTATCTTTAACCTGCTTTCTTAAATTTTCTAACTTATGAGCTTCTTCATTTGAAAATATAAGTTCCTCTACACCTATATTCTTAGATATTATTTGATTTACTTCTTCTTCAAGCATTACCATCATCTCTTCAGTGATATCCTTATTATCTAAATCAACTGTTGTATATTCCTCAGCCATTCTAAATCCTACAGTATTTAAAGAAAATTTATTATATGCTAAAGCTGAAAAAATATGCTGTGCTGTATGTTGCTTTGAGATATCTTTTCTTCTTTTTACATCAATTTCGTATTCATATTTTCCATCAGCTAAATTTCTATCAAGAACTATATAATCTTCATAAACTTCTACTATTTTTGCATCAGCTATTATAGCTCTATCACCTAACTGCCCTCCCTTTCCATCTACATAAAAAGGATTTTTGTCTATTTTATATTTTAAATCTGAAATTTTCTTTATAGTTATCATGTAAAACACCTTTTATTTTTAATTTTTATTTTATATTGTATCATTAATTTTGATAAAATTCTTAAATATTTTTCTCTTAAAATAAATTAATCTTAATTTTAAAAGTTATATAAAATTTACATATAGATAATTTAATTTATTTATGTTATTATTTATATAGTATTTTATAAATTTTTAGTGCAAGGAAAGGGAAAGGCAATGATATGAAAAAACCAAATATTCAAGCTGTAAAATCTAATTTTGAAAATTTTAATTTTTTGAAATCTAAAAACATTAAAGAAATTAAAGAAGAAATTGGAGAAAAGGACTTTATTTTAAATCTAAAGGAAAAAATTATGTCTGGCAATTATTCCATTAGCTATGATGAGGCTATCAAACTGGCTCAAATACCAAATGATGACGAGGATACTTTAGATGTACTTTTTGAAGCAGCTGATAAAATTAGGGAAAGATTTTGTGGAAATTATTTCGACCTTTGTACAATTATAAATGCAAAGTCAGGAAAATGCTCTGAAAACTGTAAGTATTGTGCTCAGTCTATCCACTTTAAGACAACAGCTGAAGTCTATGGACTTATCTCAAAAGAATTAGCTCTCTGTGAAGCTAAAAGAAATGAAAGAGAAGGTGCTCATAGATTCTCTTTAGTTACAAGTGGTAGAGGCTTAAACGGAAATGAAAAAGAATTAGATAAGTTAGAAGAGATATATAAATATTTAGGTGAACACACTGATAAACTTGATCTTTGTGCTTCTCATGGAATATGCTCTAAAGAGGCTTTACTTAGGCTTCGTGATGCTGGTGTAAAAACTTACCATCATAATTTGGAATCTTCAAGAAGATATTACCCCAATGTATGTACTTCCCATACTTACGATGATAGAATAAATACAATTAAATATGCTAAAGAAATTGGCTTAGATGTATGCAGTGGAGGAATTTTTGGACTAGGAGAAACTATTGTTGATAGAATTGATATGGCTTTTGATCTTAAAGATCTTGGTATTTGTTCTATACCTATAAATGTTTTAACTCCAATTCCTGGTACTCCATTTGAAAATAATGAAGCTCTAGATCCAAGAGAAGTTTTAAAAACTATAGCTATCTACCGTTTTATAATGCCTAATTCATATATAAGATATGGCGGTGGTAGAGTAAAACTTGGTACATATGCTAAAAAAGGTTTAAAAGCTGGTGTCAATGCAGCACTTACTGGTAATTTCCTAACAACTACTGGCACAACTATCCAAAGTGATAAAGAAATGATTGAAGAGCTTGGTTATGAGCTTTAGGGAGTTTTGTTATGGTTAAAAAAAAGGATTTTTTTATAATAGGAACTGATACTGACGTAGGGAAAACCTATGTCAGTTCTCTTTTATTCAACAGACTTTTCAATTACCAATTCTATTACTTTAAACCTGTTCAAAGTGGATGTTTTGAAAAAAATGGGCTTTTTATTGCTCCAGATGTTGAGACTGTCTGTAAATTTTCAAATATAGATTATCAAGAGGATATGGTCTGCTATACTTTAAAAGAAGAGGTTTCTCCTCATCTAGCTGCTGAAAAAGAAAATATAAAAATTGATATAGCTAAAATTAAAAAACATTATAGTAATATCAAGTCTAAACATAAAAATATTATTGTAGAAGGAGCTGGGGGACTTTATGTTCCTTTAATTAGAAATGAATTATATATATATGATTTAATAAAAATTTTTGATTTACCTGTAATATTAGTCTGTGGGACAAAAGTAGGTTCTATAAACCACACTATGCTTACAATTAATAGCCTTAAATCTATGAATATAAAAATTATAGGTCTAGTTTTCAATAATTATAGAGGAAATTTCTATGAAGATGACAATATAAAAGTTATTTTAGAAGATTCCCAAATAAAAAACTTTATCATAATAAAAAATGCACAAAGTAGAATTGAAGATGATGACTTAAAAAAACTTTTAGGAGGACTTTAAATGGCTAATAATTTTAGTGAATTACAAAAAAAAGATTTAAAATATATTTTTCATCCCTGTACTCAAATGAAAGATTTCGAAAATGACCCTCCCTTAGTTATAAAAAAAGCTGAAGGACTTTATTTAATAGATGAACAGGGTAATAGATATATGGATTGTATTTCAAGCTGGTGGGTTAATCTTTTTGGACACTGTAATCCAAGAATTAACAAAATTATAAATGAACAGATTAGTACTCTAGAGCATGTTATCTTTGCAAATTTTGCTCATGAACCAGCTATAGAACTCTGTGAAGAGTTGGAGAAAGTTCTTCCTAGAGGACTTAATAAATTCTTATTCTCAGACAATGGCTCTTCAAGTATTGAAATGGCTTTAAAGCTTAGCTTCCAATATCATCTTCAAACTGGCAATCCGCAAAAAACAAAATTTATTTCTTTACAAAATGCCTATCATGGAGAAACTATAGGTGCTTTAGGAGTAGGTGATGTGGATATATTTACTGAAACCTACAGACCCCTTATTAAAGAAGGAATAAAAGTTAAAGTCCCTTATTTAAATGAAAAACTATCTGAATCTGAATTTAAAAAATATGAAAATGAATGTCTTGAAGAATTAGAAAATCTCTTAAAAGAAAGGCATAATGAAATTGCTTGTATGATAGTTGAACCTCTAGTTCAAGGTGCAGCAGGTATGCTTATATACTCTGATAATTATTTAAAAAAAGTAAGGGAATTTACAAAAAAATATAATATTCATTTAATTGATGATGAAATAGCTATGGGTTTTGGAAGAACAGGAAAAATGTTTGCCTGTGAACATGCAAGTATAGAACCTGATATTATGTGTATAGCAAAGGGGCTATCCTCTGGTTACTATCCCATTGCTATGGTATGTATAACAACTGATATTTTTAATGCCTTCTATGCAGATTATAAAGAAGGTAAATCATTTTTACATTCTCACACCTATTCAGGGAATCCTTTAGGCTGTAGAATAGCTTTGGAAGTTTTAAAAATTTTTAAAGAAGAAAATATTTTAGCTCTTGTCAATAAAAAAGGTGCTTATTTAAAAGAACAGGCTAGGAAAATTTTTAAAAATAAAGAATATGTCAAAGAATACAGACATATTGGACTTATAGGTGCATTAGAATTAAAAAATTTTGCTCCAAATGAACGAGTAGGTAGAGAAATTTATAAAATTGCTTTAAAAAAAGGAGTTCTTATTAGACCCATAGGAAACACTATTTATTTTATGCCCCCTTACATTATAACTAATGAGGAAATTGATAAACTTTTAAGAGTTTGTTTGGAATCTATTGAAGAGTTTATAAAGAAAA
>NZ_JAUMYY010000044.1 GCF_030528405.1 Fusobacterium sp. | reverse complement strand
AAACAGTATTATTATTATAGAGATATGCTTTTGAGTGAAGAGAATCTAAATCAATTGAGTAAAAAATTAGATAAATTAGAAGATAAAAAATATGAATTAAGGATAACTACACTTGGGGAAATAGGAGATTTTACTCGTGGAAATGGCTTACAAAAAAGTGATTTTAGAGAAGAAGGGAAACCAGTTATTCATTATGGACAAATTTATACAAAATATAGTTTTTCTACAGATAAAACAATTTCTTTCACAGATGAAGAAACTTTTAAAAAACTAAGAAAGGCAAAGCCTAATGATATATTGATAGCAACAACATCAGAAAATATAGAAGATGTTGCAAAATGTGTAGTTTGGCTTGGAAATACAGAAATTGGATTTTCTGGAGATATGTATAGCTATAATACAAATGAAAATTCTAAATATATTGCTTATTATTTTCAAACAGTTGAGTTTCAAAGACAAAAAGAAAGAAAAATAACAGGAACAAAATTAATTCGTATTCATGGAGAAGATATGGCTAAATTTGTAATTCCTTTACCACCAATCTCAATTCAAAATAAAATTGTAGAAATTTTAGATAAATTCCAATCTTTGCTTTCTGATACACAAGGTTTATTGCCACAAGAAATTGAACAAAGACAAAAACAATATGAATTTTATAGAGAAAAACTCTTGACATTTGATGAAAAATATGATAGCCTGCCTGCCTGCCTGCCTGCCTTATAATAGATAGTAAATATTTTACTGTTTTAAAAGAGGCTGCAGCGATTGTAGGAATTGGATTATTTAATAAAGTTGAATGGAAAACTTTGGGAGAAATAGGAAATTTTGAAAACGGTACTGGTATGCCTAAAACATTTTTTGATAAAGATGGAGAAATCGGAGCAATTCATTATGGACATATCTATACCAAGTATAACTTATTTGTAGAAAAGCCAATTGTAAAAGTAAATCTTGATAATGCAAGAAAATTAAAAAAAGTACAAAAAGGAAATTTAGTAATTGCAAAAACATCAGAAAATATGGATGATGTTATGAAAACAATAGCATATTTAGGTAAAGATGAAGCAGTAACTGGGGGACACTCAGCAATATTTAAACACCAAGAGAACCCCAAATATTTATCTTATATTTTTAATGGATATACTGAATTAATTAAACAAAAAAATAAGCTAGCAAAAGGAGTTAAGGTTATAGAGCTTTCAGTCAGTGATATGGAAAAAATGAAAATTCCGTTACCATCCCTTAAAGTTCAAAATTATATAGTATCAATCTTAGATAAATTTGATACTCTAATCAATGATTTAACAAAAGGGCTACCAAAAGAAATAGAATTAAGACAAAAACAATATGAATATTATAGAGAAAAATTATTAGATTTTCCTAAAAATAATTAACATATAAGAAAAATAAAAAAATTTAAAATGTATGTAAAATATTAAATGGAAGGAGTAGCTTAAATGCCAGAAGAAATAATAAAATATGGTACATCTACAATAGCTGAAATGACTAATGGAATTATTTTAGCAAACTTTCAAAAGGAGAGAAAAATTAGTGATCCATCTTATCAAAGTGAAGCAGAGCTTGAAAGAAGTATGATTAATAACTTAATCTCTCAAGGGTATGAGAGACTTACTATAAAATCTAATGAAGACTTATATATAAATTTAAAAACACAAATTGAAAAGTTAAATGGAATTTCTTTTTCAGCTGAAGAATGGAATAGATTTCTGTTGGAATACTTAGACAGTCCAAATGATGGTATGATTGAAAAAACAAGAAAGATACAAGAAAATCATATTTATGATTTTATCTTTGATGATGGGCATTTAAAAAACATAAAAATTATTGACAAGAAAAATATTCACAACAACTCTTTACAGGTAATAAACCAAATTAGTCAAAAAGGAAATAACAATAATCGTTATGATGTGACAATTCTAGTTAATGGATTACCGCTTGTTCATATTGAATTAAAAAAACGAGGTGTGAATCTTCATGAAGCTTTTAATCAAATTCATAGATATAGTAAAGAAAGCTTCAATAGTGAAAACTCTTTATATAAATTTGTACAAATTTTTGTTATTTCTAATGGCACTTATACAAGATATTTTGCAAATACAACTACACATAATAAAAATAATTATGAATTTACTTGTGAATGGGCAGATGCTAAGAATAAGGTTATTCGTGATTTAGAAGACTTTACAAAAACCTTTTTTGAAAAGCGTGTTATTCTTGAATTACTTACAAAATATTGTGTTTTTGATGTGAATGATACATTGCTTATTATGAGACCTTACCAAATAGCAGCAACAGAAAGAATTTTATGGAAAATAAATTCAAGTTATGAAACAAAAAAAGCTGGGAAAAGAGAATCAGGAGGCTTTATATGGCATACAACAGGATCAGGGAAAACTCTTACTTCATTTAAAGCAGCGAGATTGGCAACAACACTTAATTTTATAGACAAGGTATTCTTCATAGTAGATAGAAAAGATTTAGACTATCAAACTTTGAAAGAATATCAAAGGTTTCAGCCGGATAGTGTAAATGGAAGTAAAGATACAAAAGAACTTAAAAGATGTATAGAAAAAGATGATAATAAAATTATAGTTACAACTATTCAAAAATTAAATGAGTTTATAAAGAAAAATCCCAATCATGAAGTTTATGATAAACATTGTGTACTTATATTTGATGAGTGCCATCGTTCACAATTTGGAGATGCACAAAAAAATATCAGAAAATCTTTTAAAAAATATTATCAATTTGGTTTTACTGGAACACCAATTTTCCCAGAAAATTCTCTTGGTGGAGAAACTACATCAGGAATATTTGGGGCACAACTTCATAGTTATGTAATAACAGATGCTATACGTGATGGAAAAGTTTTAAAGTTTAAGGTGGATTATAACAACATTACTCCAAAATTTAAGGAAGCTGAAAAAGAAGATGATGAAAAAAAACTAGTAAAATTAGAAAATAAAATGCTTTTACACCCTGAGCGTATAACTGAAATTACAAAACATATTTTAAAAGTCTTTGATGCTAAGACACATAGAAATGAATTTTATGATTTAAAGCACAGAAGATTAAATGGTTTTAATGCTATGTTCGCAGTCCAAAGTGTTGAGGCAGCAAAATTGTATTATGAAGAGTTTCAAAAACAACAAGAATCTTTGCCAAAAGAGAAAAGATTAAAAGTTGCAACTATATATAGTTTTACAGCCAATGAAGAACAACCTATTATTGGAGAAATATTAGAAGAAAACTTTGATGTATCTGCTATGGATTCTACTGCAAAAGAATTTTTAAGTAGAGTAATTAAAGACTATAATGACTACTTCAAAACAAATTTTTCAATCAATAGTAATGAATTTCAAAACTATTACAAAGATTTATCATTGAAAGTAAAAAATAAAGAAGTTGATTTACTTATTGTTGTCGGTATGTTTTTAACTGGTTTCGATGCACCTACATTAAACACTTTATTTGTTGATAAAAATTTAAGATTTCATGGTCTTATTCAAGCCTTTTCAAGAACTAATCGTATATTAAATAAAGTTAAAACATTCGGTAATATTGTTTGCTTTAGGGATTTAGAAAAGGCAACACAAAATGCAATTAAAACTTTTGGTGATGCAAACAGTGTAAATATAATTTTAGAAAAAAGCTACGAAGAATATATTCATGGATTTACTGATGAAGAAACAGGAAGAACAATTAAAGGATATGTAGATATATGTAATGAAATTATTGCTAAATTCCCAGAACCAACTGAAATAGAGCTTGAAGCAGATAAAAAAGAATTTGTAGAGCTTTTTGGTGAAGTATTAAAAGCAGAAAATATACTTAGAAATTTTGATGAATTTGAGAATTTTGAAAAAATTATTTCTGATAGAGAAATGCAAGATATGAAGAGTGTATATGTTGATATTAGAGAAAGTATTTTAAATTCAAAAAGAAATGATGAAAATGATGGAGAAAGTATAGACTTTTCTGATATTGAATTTCAGATTGACTTGTTAAAAACAGATGAAATTAATTTGGATTATATTTTAGCTTTGATACTTGAAAAATCTAAAGAAAATAACAATATTGAAAGTTTGAAGGTTGAAATTCGTAGAATTATTAGATCAAGTCTTGGTACTAGAGCAAAAGAAGAATTAGTTATAGATTTCATTAATAAAACAAAATTATCAGACCTAAAAACTACTGATGATATTCTTGAAAAATTTTATACTTTTGCCAAAAAAGAAAAAGTAAATAAAATTAACAATTTAATAGAAGAAGAAAAATTAAAAGAAGATTCAAAACGCTTTATAGAAAAGGCAATTGGAAAAGGATATGTAGAATATGTAGGGAATGAATTGGATAATATAATTCCTGCAACCTCACGTAGACATGGTGCAAGGGAAAAGAAAAAAGAAACAGTTTTAGAAAAAATAAGGGATATTGTAGAAGTTTTTGTGGGAATTTAGTCATATACCTAAAAAGCATTAAAAAATTAAAAATAAAAAAGAAGGAAAGTTTATGAAAATAGCAATATGGACAGTAACAAGAGGAGCAGGAAATATAGCAAAAGAATATGCAGAAATATTAAATAAAAAACTAGAAGATGTAATCATAAATACATATACTTTAAAAAAATTTGAAATAGCTGATACAGTACAAATTGATGATTTTACATCAAAAATAACAGAAAAATTCAATTTTTATGATGGACATATTTTTATAATGGCGAGTGGAATAGTCATTAGGAAAATCTCGAACTTATTAAAGTCAAAAGATATTGACCCTGCTGTTCTTTTAATAGACGAGGGAAAACACTTTGTAATTTCACTTTTATCGGGGCATTTAGGTGGAGCTAATGAATTAACTCAAACAGTTGCTGGAATTTTAAATCTTATTCCTATCATTACGACCAGCTCTGATATTACAGGAAAGATAGCTGTTGATAGCATTGCACAGAAATTAAATGCTGAACTTGATAACTTAAAATCAGCAAAGGATGTAACCTCACTTATAGTTGATGGAAAAAAAGTGAATATTTTATTACCTAAAAATGTAAAAATTAGTGAGAATGGAAATTCCGAAGGGATAATTTTAGTAACTAATAGAAAAAAAGTGGAAATTACTAAAATATGCCCTAAGAACATAGTTTTAGGTATAGGATGTAAAAAAGGGACTGAGGCAGAGAATATTTTAGCTGCCATAGAAGATGTGATGAACAAGTATAATTTAGATATAAAAGCAATTAAGCATATTGCTACTGTTGATATCAAAGAAAATGAAGAGGGTTTAATTAAAGCTGTAGAGTTTCTAGACTTAGAATTAAAAATTATTTCAAGGGAAGAAATAAAAAAAGTTGAAAATCAATTTGAAGGTTCGGATTTTGTTCAAAGTAATGTAGGTGTGAGGGCAGTATCAGAACCAGTTGCTTTTTTATCTTCATCACAAAATGGTCGGTTTATTGCTATGAAAGAGATATATAGTGGAATAACTATATCTATTTATGAAGAAGATAATCTTTATATCTAAGAATATTAAAATATAAGAGAAAGAAGGAAAATAATGAATAGAGGAAAAATTTTTGTTGTTGGAATAGGACCTGGAAATATGGAGGATATAAGCAGGAGAGCATATAGTGTTTTAAAAGATGTAGATATTATAGCAGGCTATACGACTTATATAAATTTAATTAAGGATGAATTTTCTGAAAAAGAGTTCTATTCATCTGGAATGAAAAAAGAAATAGAAAGATGCCAAGAAGTTTTAGAACTGGCTAAATCAGGTAAAAAAGTAGCTTTAATAAGTAGTGGAGATTCTGGAATCTATGGAATGGCAGGAATTATGTTGGAAGTTGCTTTGAATGATGAGAGTGGAATAGAAGTGGAAGTTATTCCAGGAATAACATCAACTATTGCAGGAGCAGCATTAGTTGGTGCACCTCTTATGCATGATCAAGCTATAATAAGTTTAAGTGATCTACTAACTGATTGGGAGGTTATTAAAAAAAGAATAGATTGTGCTAGCCAAGGAGATTTTATAATATCACTTTATAACCCTAAGAGTAAAACTAGAGTTGATCAGATAGTTGAAGCTAGAGATATTATGCTTAAGTATAAAAAATCTACAACACCTGTTGCCCTGTTAAGACATATAGGTAGAGAGGATGAAAACTATACTTTGACAACATTGGAAGACTTTTTAAATTTTGAAATTGACATGTTTACAATTGTAACTGTAGGGAACTCTAATACCTATATTAAAGATGGGAAAATGATAACTCCTAGAGGTTATACTGATAAATATACAATTTAAAATTTCAATTAAGTTTTAATAGAAAAGAGGAAAATGATGATTTGGGTTATTGGTGGAACTAAGGATTCAAGGGAGTTCTTAGAAAAATTTATAAAATATAATAATGATGTTATTGTTTCAACAGCAACTGAGTATGGAGCAAAACTTATTGAGAATTTAGCAGTTAAATCTTCAAGTGAAAAAATGGATAAGAATGCTATGTTAAAATTTGTTGATGAAAATAGTATTAGCAAAATCATAGACACAAGTCATCCCTATGCCTTTGAGGTTTCAAAAAATGCTATGGAAGTTGCAGATGAGAAAAATATTAAATATTTCAGATTCGAAAGAGAAACTGTAGATCTGCTAGCAAAAAAACATTCAAACTTTGAAAATATTAATGAACTACTAGCATATGTGGAAAAACTTGAGGGAAATATATTAGTAACATTAGGAAGCAATAATGTACCGCTTTTTAAAAATTTAAAAAACCTGAATAATATTTATTTTAGGATTCTTCCTAAATGGGATATGGTTAAAAGATGTGAGGATAATAATATACTTCCAAAAAATATTATTGCAATGCAAGGTCCATTTAGTGAAAATATGAATATTGCAATGATAGATCAACTCCAAATAAAATATTTAATTACAAAAAAGGCTGGGGATACAGGAGGAGAAAAGGAAAAAATTTCTGCCTGTGATAAAACAGATGTAGAAATAATTTATTTGGAAAAGAAAGAACTACAGTATAGAAATTGTTATTCTAATATAGATGAATTGATAGATGCATTGAGAGAAATAAAATAAAAAACCACTTTAAAGTGGTTTTTTATTTTTTATATAATACCCATAAAATATTCTACAACAATAGCTACTATTACGACCAGTGCAGAAATAATAAAGCCATGGAGCATAGGGGCAATTCCAGAATTTTTCATTTCTTTAAAACTAGTATTAAGACCAATTGCAGCTAATGCAGAAATCATTAAAAATTTACTTATATCTTTAAATAATAGAGAAGTTTCTTTAGGTATAAGCTCCATACTATTAAAAAATGTAAGGCAAAGAAAACCTAGTATGAACCAAGGAATTAATTCAACTATTTTTATATTTATTTTATCTCTTGAAAACTTTTTGCTTTTTTTATGTTTCAGATATTTATGTATAAGAGAAAAAATAATCACAGTTGGCACTATAGATAAAGTTCTTGTAAGTTTTACCATGGTAGCAAAATCTCCAGCTGCTTCTGAAAAAGCATAGCCTGCTGCAACTACACTAGATGTATCATTAACTGCAGTTCCAGTCCATAATCCATAAGCAATATCAGACAATTTTAAAGCTCTTCCCATTATAGGAAATAGTAAAATCATAGCCATATCGAATAAAAAAGTTGCAGACATTGCATAAGCAATATCAGTATCTTCAGCTTCAATAGCTGGCGCTATAGCAGCTATAGCAGAACCACCGCAAATACCAGTTCCTGCAGAGATAAGGTTTGAAAGTTTCCAATTAATTCCTAAAGCCTTCCCAATAAAATATCCCAGCCCAAAACAGGTAAATAATGTGAAACACATAACATAGATGGACATTTTCCCAACTTGAAGAACAATAGTCATATTAAGTGAAGCTCCTAAAAGAATAATTGCAAATTTTAGAACTTTTTTAGAAGTAAATTTTATACCTATGATAAATTTCTGTTTTAGATTAAAAAAATGGTTAATTAACATTCCTAGAAAAAGAGCTATAATAGAAGCGCCTATTAATTTTATTGGTAGTAATTTTTCAATATTTTTTGCTATCAAAGCTATTATCAGTGATAGAAATAATCCTGGTATAATTTGATTAATAGATTTGAATTTTTGGAAATACATTTCTCCCCCTCTAATTAAAATTATTATCTTTACTAAGATAAATATTAAACATGAATTTTCTATTACATCATGAAATTTTTATTTTTAGAAACCCTCATAAAAAGAATCAATGAGAGTATAGTAACTGAACTTAAAATTGCAGCCATAGCCGCAGCAACTCCATAACTGCCTCTTGAAACATAAGTATAGATTTGAATTGTAAGTGTAATAGTTTTATAATTATATAAAATAACACCAGATGAAAGCTCTGTTATTATAGTTATCCAGCTAAGTAAAGCACCAGATATGACGCCGTTAAACATCATAGGGACAGTAATCTTGAAAAAGGTTTTTAATTTTGATGTTCCTAAACTGATTGAAGCTTCTTCGATTGACATTGGTATTTGCTGTAAAATTGCAACAGAAGATCTAACAGTATAGGCATTTCTCCTTATTACTAAAGCAACTATCATTATTAAAAAAGTTCCAACAAGTGTGAAATTAGGTTTATTAAATCCTATAATTAAAGCAATACCTATAACAGATCCTGGAATAACTTGTGGTACCATAGATAAAGTATCCAGAACTTTATTTAGTTTAGAATTTCTTCTAACTGCTAGATAAGCAATTAAAACTGAAATTAAAATTATTAGTCCAAGCGCTGTTCCACCAATAAAGAAAGTATTTTTTATTGCTCTTCCAACTTTGCTAAAAGCTTCTATGTAGCTATTTAAAGAATAACCATCCACAAATAATTTTCCAGACGTATTTTTAAACGAAGTATAAAAAACATAAAGTTGAGGAGCATAGGCGATAAAAACAATTCCATAACAAAATAAATGTGCCAGCAAAGTTTTTATTCCCTTTATTTCTTTTGCTTCAATCAAATCCATAAATACTTGGAACTTTTATTCCTAAAATATTTTTTAAAAAATTAGTGACCAATCCATTTCTTCCCAATAATAAAATCCATGAATATGCTCCTATAAATGGTGCAGACATACTACATAAAATGATTATTAACAGAACAAAAAATAATACTATTATTTTTTTATTTTTTTACATATCTTCCATAGAGACCACAAATATACGCGATATATGTTTCTAAATCAGTTGTTAAATCTTCTTTAAGCAATCTAAATTTCCAGTTAAAAGAAGTAGTTGAAGGGGTATTAATTCTTGCCCAAGCTCCAAAATCAAGCCAATCTTGAATAGGAATTATAGCTAAATCAGAGCAGGAGGAGATTACAGAGCGAATCAAACCTTCTGTATACTTATTGTATGTATCTAATCGTAAATACTGTCTAGCATATTCAAAGACATTATGTGGTGAAGTCAAAAGCCATTCAGCTAAAGTTGCATTATCGTGTGTACCCGTATAGGCAACAGTATTTTTATAGAAATTATAGGGTAAATTTTTATTGCTTGAATCAGAATTAAAACCAAACTGTATAACCTTCATTCCAGGGTAATTAGTATAATTTAATAAATCTCTGACTTCATCGGTAATTATTCCTAAATCTTCAGCTACTATGTTTGCATTTGGGAGTTCTTTTTTCAGCAATTTAAAAAATTCTTTTCCAGGGACTTTTAACCATATTCCTTCTTTAGCATTCCTAGAATTTTTATCTATAGAATAACAACTTTCAAAAGCTCTAAAATGGTCTATTCTTAAAATATCATAAAGTTCTAGAGATTTTTTAATTCTTTTTATCCACCAATAAAAGCCCTTTTCTTTTAAATATTTCCAGTCATAAAGAGGATTTCCCCAGCACTGTCCTTCAGAAGAAAAATCATCAGGAGGTACTCCAGCTACTGAGGAAGGTTCACCCTTGTCATTAGTTAAAAAGATTTCCCTATGAAAATAAAAATCGGAACTATCATCAGAAACATACATAGGTATATCACCAAAAATTTGTATCCCTCTATCATTGGCATATTTTTTTAAATTAAACCATTGTTTGTAAAACAGAAACTGTAAAAATTTATGATATAAAAAAATGTCGTAATATTTCTTTTCTAATTTTTTGTCTTTACTATTTTTTAATTCTTTTAAATCTTTAATTTTCTTCCATTCAAGAAAAGGGAGAAAATCATTTATTTCTTTTAAAGCCATAAATGAACAAAATTCATTAAGCCAAAAAGTATTTTTTTTCTCAAAATCTTTAAATTCTTTTTCTTCTTTTAATTTATTATCTTTAAAATTTCTAAAGGCCTCTTTAAAAAAAATTTTTTTTAATTTTCTGACTTCTTCATAATTAATATATCTTGCATTTATATTAGTATTTTCTATATTTACACTGTCTAAAAATTTTTGTGCCAAAAGATTTTCTTGAACTAATAGTTCAATATCAATAAAATCATAATTTCCAGAAAAAGCACCATTTGTTTTATATGGAGAATAAAAGTCTTCCTGATTTGTAGATGTCAGTGGTAAAATTTGCCAAACACTTTGCCCTGTTCTTACTAAAAAATCAACAAAATTATATGCTTCTTTTCCTAGAGAACCAATACCATAGTTTGAAGGCAAAGAAAAAATAGGTAATAAAATCCCTGCTTTTCTCATATTTAACCTCTTTTTATTGCATTGTAAGACTTAGCAGCAATAACAGCCCCATAGTCTGTAAAAAATACTTTTTTATTTCCAAAAATCCATTCACCTTGTAATATATGCTCAAATATAACAGGCTTAGAAGACATATTTATAATACATAAAATATTGTTTCTATAATAAGAAATAACCTTGTCAGAAATATAGTCAAATTTAAAACCACTTTTAAAATTATCTTTAAATTTAGATCTGAAACTAGAAAGTTCAGTATAATGTTTTAGTAGTTCATTATCAGCTTTTTCCAAATCAAAGCAAGCTCTATTAAAAGGATCTTTTAAACCTTGCATACCTATTTCATCTCCATAATAGATGGATGGAATACCAGGTAAAGTAAATTGTAAAAAGGAAGCAAATTTTTGAAGAAACTTTCCTTGCTCATATTCTTTAGTAGAAAGTTGAAAATTTTTTGAATCTTCATATTTTATTTTAGATATATCAGTACCTAAGACAGTTATTATTCTTTCAGTATCATGGGTAGAAAGTAAATTCATTAAAGTATCTAAAGCTGGTGCAGGATAATTGTTTACTAAAGACATAATTTCCTTTGAAAAAGCAATAGTATCTGAAGTTTTTAAAAATTTTATAATAGAATTTTTCCAAGGATAATTCATAACTGAGTCAACTTGTCGTCCTTGTAGGTATCTTCTTCTATTTCCGTAAGAGAATTTCGTTGTTGCATCTTCCCAAACTTCTCCTATAATAAAACAATCTCTATCTTTAGTTTTTACAGACTTTCTAAGCTCATCTACAAAAATATCAGGAAATTCATCTAAAACATCAATTCTCCAGCCTTTTATTCCCATATTTTGCCAGTAATTTAAAACACCTATTTCTGGTTGACAAATAAAATTAATATATTCTTTGTTTTCTTTATGTAGTGTTGGAAGATTATCAAATCCCCACCATGATTCATAGTTGTAAGGATAGTTGGTAAATTTAAACCATGAGTAATATTTAGATTCAGTAGAGTTAAAAGAACCTAATTCAGAATACCTGTTATATTTATTAAAATAAATGCTATCTGAACCAGTATGGCTAAATACTCCATCCAAAATTATTTCAATATCTATTTTTTGAAATTCTTTACAGAATTTTTTAAAAATTTCATTATTTCCTAAATAAGGATCAATATTAAAGTAATCAGCAGTAGAGTATCTATGATTTTCTGAACTTTCAAAGATTGGATTCAAATAAATCATATCAACATTTAAACTTTTTATATATTCTTTTTTATTCAAAATGCCATTTAAATTTCCCATGAAGAAATCTTTTGCAGAATAATTATAAGTGTCCAAAGGAGAGTTAGGAATATCTCCCCATTCTGAGTGTATTCTTCTCTCTTCAATATTTCTTGGCTGTTTAGGTATAAAATTTATATCTTTCTCAAATCTATCTGGAAAAATTTGGTACATTATTCCACCTTTTACCCATTCTGGAGTTTTGAAATTTTTATCATAAACAGTGAGTTGCCAAGTAGAAATATAATCATTTATTTCAGCATCAAAGTTGTTATTTATTATATATTTTAAAGAATTATTTTCTTTAAATTCAAAATAATAGAAATATAAGCCCACATCAAAAGTAGGAAGTTCTATTGTGTATAGTGAATGACCATTTATAAACTCTTGGAAAATCATTCTATATTTTAAATGATTGTGTTCAGTTTTATCATAAAAAATAACAAAATTTAAATCTTTTACTGATATTTCATTTCTTATATAGAGATCAATTTTCATATTTTCATTATTTTTAAGTGCACCTATTGGATGTTTATTTCTCAGTGGATTATAAATTACATTTTTCATAAGCTACCTCAATCTATAGTTATTTTAAGACTATTATATAATATTATTTTCTTTTTTTACAAACTTTTATTTTTGTTATAATAAAATTTTAATGGAATACATCTTAAATTATAGAGATAAATATGATTTTATATACAAGGCATATTTTTTTATATATATAATAATTTTCGTGAAAAAAAACGCTAGTTATGATATGATAATATAAAGAAAACACTTTTATTACTATTCTTTATATGGTTATACAATTTTAAATAAAATATTTTGTATAAATGAGGTGAT
>NZ_JAUMYY010000043.1 GCF_030528405.1 Fusobacterium sp. | reverse complement strand
TATAATATTTGCTTTTATATTTTTTGCCTTTAATTTAGCAAGGCTTTGATTAGTTATGCTTTCTGTATTTATATCTTTTACTACTTCTATATTCTTTTTATTTGTTATATTTTGACTTTCTATATCAACAGAAAATATATTTCCTTCATTTTCTATATTATTTGAATCCAAACTCTCCGTTAACAATTTTCCTGAATTTTTAATTGATGTAGCTTTAATATTTTTGGCAGTTATATCTTTTTTATTATCTACCTCTTTTATACTAGCCATAATAGTATTTACTTTTCCAGTGTTTTCAAGCTTATCAGATGTAAGATTTTTTATGACACTAAGTGAATCTGTATTTTTTATTTCTTTCACTGCTATATCTTCCGCTAAAGTCTTAGCTAAATTTACAAGTTTATCAGCCTTTAAATTTAATGCTTCCAACTCACCTTTATTTTCTATATTTGTAGCTATCATAGAAGCAGAATAAATATTTCCAAGCTTAGCATTATCTATATTAATTGCATTAAGTTTTTTTGTTACTGTAATAGATTTTTCATTCTCAATATTCTTTGTATTTATGTCTTCACTAATTACAGTTCCACTATTTTTTATTTTATTATTTTCAATACTTCTTGAAACAAGTTTTCCACTGTTTTCTATCTCTTTTATATTAGATTTTTCTAGCTTTAACTCTCCACTTGATAAATTTATTAACTTATCTGAATTTATTGCTTCACTTACAACTATATTTCCAGAATTTACTAAACCAATATTTTCTATTTTCTTAGTATTAATATTCCCTTTATTATTAATATCATTGGCATCAATATTATCCAAAGCTAAAATTTTACCCACATTATCTATACTTTCGCCCTTTAACTTTTTAGTTTCTAAATCTTTATTATTTAATAGATTCCCAGCTATATCAATAGAATTGTTAGATGATATTTTTTTATTATTTTCTACACTTCCCTTAACTTCTATATTGTTATTTACTAAAATATCCCCTTCATTTTTTAAATTTCCTTCTACCTTAAAATTATTCTCAGCAATAAGTTTTTCTTCTATCTCTGTTTCTTTAGCCTTTATATCCACATTATTTTTAGCCTGAGTATCTTTTAAATATACTCTTCCCTTTGTATCTATGATTATATCGCCCTTAGTTGCATATATATTAGCCGCGCTCTTTACTCCTACTCCGTCTTCTGTTGAAATTATCCTTATTCTTCCAGCATAAATAGAGCCTAGATTTCTCGCATCTAGCGCTATCTCAGCTTTATTTTCTTTACTCTTACTTCCAAGCTTTATATTTACTTCTTCTCCGCCATACACTGGTGCTGTTAACTTTGCTGTTCTTGCTATTAATTCAGACTTATTTATATTTCTTAAATCCAAACCTTTCCCTGCTATTTCTATCTGACCTTTTTCTGGATTTTGTAAGTCATCCCCTCTTCCAGTACTTAAAGTTACATTCCCAGTGTTGATAAAGCCTGCTCCATTTATATAGATTCCATTAGGGTTTGCTAAAATATAGTCTGCCTTTTGTCCTGCTATTTCTGTAAAACCTTCTATCTTCGATCTATTTACTCCACTTACTTCTGTAAGTATTGTTGAAGCTGCTCTATTTAAGTTAGGATTTTCATTAATAAGTCCTGCAAGCTTCGTCATTTCTAAATCTCTAGTTGAGTTATTTAAAATTATTCCATCTTTCCCAACATTGTATTCCTTAAATATATTATGCGATATTCCCTTTGAATTGGGATTTTCTATATTGATAAGATGAATATTATTTGCGGTTTTGTCTATATGTAGATTTTTACTTTTTTCTCTATCAACTACTATATTAGAATATGACACATTAAAAATACAGAAAAGAATTATTCCTATTAGCTTTTTCATAAAATTTCCTCCTTAGTTTAAAATCTATATGTCAAACTGGTATACAAAATAGCTTTATTTTTTTCAAAATATGATGGTCTATCAACAGGCTTTGATAAGCTTATACTTCCTTCAAAACTTTTAAAATATACTTTTAAGCCTATTGAAACTCCTTGAATTGTTGCAGGTTTTTCATATTTTATTTTATTATTAAAAGTTCTTCCATAGTCATAAGCTATATAAGGTTCTAAAAATTGTAAACCCTTGTAACCTATTTCATTTCTTATATAAAAACCCTTGTCTCCCTGTAAGCTTTCATCTTTAAAGCCTCTAACTGTTGTATCATCACCTATACCTAATTTCTCTTGAGAATATAGAATATTTTTTGAATACTGTCCTCCTAGATTAATTTTATAGTAAAATTTATTTACTGGTCTGTACCAAGATATATTTAAATTATATTTTCTAAATTGAGCTTTTGGACTATATTTTTCTCTATACCATTCATTATCATCTATATTTGCTCCAAATTTTTTAAGACCAAAGCTAGTAGATAAACTGGAACTTAAAAGTCCTCCCCCCATTCTTCCTGTATATGCTGTATCTAAAGTTAAAACTGACAATTTTCTTGATCCAGTTGTAAGTTTTATATCATCTATATAATTTTTACTATCTTTTAAGGTTACTTTGACTCCAAAATCTATTTTATTATTCTCATTTCTATATATTAATTTTCTTATTCCAAAACTTTCATTTTTGGTTTCGCTACTTGACTTATACTTAGTTCTTAATGAATAAATTGTTCTAAATGTCTCAGACTCATCATAAGAATAATTAAAATTCCAATTTTTAAAAGGTACTATCACATTTAAACTAAAATTATTTGCATCGCTATCTTTATATTGTCTTTGCATCTTCATTTGATATGAGAAATCTATGCTTTCATTTAAACCTATTAAATTATGTAAATTTAATGAGTACTTTAATCTATGCCTTCCCGTTTCCTTCTGTCCTAAATCATTATAGTTGATAGCCAAATTTAAAACTTTGTTTTTTCTATTTATAAAAATATTACTGTAGCTTTCTTCTGTGCTAGCTTTTATATCCATAGTTGAGCTATCAGCTAAGTTATCTATACCTTGATCAAGATCTCTTATATTTAATATTTTATTTTCTCTTTCTGGAAAAGTTATAAAGGTTTTAAATTTATTTTCCTTTCCATCATAAAAAATTTTATCTATCTTGCCCTCTAAAACAAAAAGAGATATCTTACCTTTTTCTAAATCAGACTTTTCCATATTAAGTCCAACTCTAGTCGTAATATATCCCTTTTCAATATATTTATTTTCCAAATTATTAATTAAAGAATAAATATTTATATTCTTTCCTATAAATTTTTTAAATAATGAATTTATTTGAAATTTTTCAAAAATACTGTTACCTTCCAAAGTAATACTATTAACATCAACAATCAGTTCTTCTGTTTGAGCTATTTCCTTATTTTTTTGTACGTCAAAATGCTTATTTTTTATCAAATTTTCAAAATTACTTTGTTCATCTCTTCTTTTTTCTGTGTCTATTAAGTTGTTTGCATAACTATAAGTCAAAATGCCCAAAAAACAAAACAATATTTTCTTAAACACAATAAATCTCCCCCTCATTAGTTCAATTAATTAAATATTACTAAATTTTATATTTATTGTCAATTATTTTTAAAAAATTTTAAAGTTCGTGTTTAATCAAATTTTTTTAATTTCATTATTTAATCTAATAAAAAATACATTAAATTTATATTTCTTTGTATATTAAAAAGAGAAGACTTAAATATGTCTCCTCTCTAACTTAATTTTTTCTCTATTTAACCCTTAATATAAGAGTACACTGTTCTAAATACCTGACCTGTTGCTCCTTTTCTATTGAAATATGGATTTCCTCCATTTGAAAAAGCTGTTCCAGCTATATCCAAATGTATCCATTTTTTACCTTCTACAAATTCTTCTAGGAATTTAGCTGCATTTACTGAGCCTCCCATTCTTGAACCTGTATTTTGCATATCTGCTATATCAGATTTTAAATATCTTTTATATATATCATACATCGGCATTTGCCAAAAATATTCATACCAATTCTCGCTAGCTGCTATCAGTTTTTTAGCTGCTTCATCATTATTTGAAAATACACCTGTCACATCTTCACCCAGAGCTACCATAACTGCTCCTGTTAATGTTGCAGCATCAACTATTTCATCAACTTTTTCTTTTCTTATTATATAAGTTAAAGCATCAATTAAAGTAAGTCTTCCCTCTGCATCTGTATTTGTTACTTCAACTGTTTTTCCATTCATTGTGTCTATAACATCTCCTGGTCTATAAGCATTTGGTCCTATAGAATTTTCACAGGCTGCTACAACACAAGTTACATTTTTCTTTACTTTCATTTTAGCAAGTGCACACATAGCTCCTATCATTGTTGCTGCTCCACCCATATCTTGCTTCATCCCAAGCATAGAATCACTAGGTTTTAATGAAAGCCCTCCTGTATCATAAGTCAATCCTTTCCCAACTAAACCATTAACATATTTACTTTGTTTATTCCCTTTATATCTCATAACTATTACATAAGGTCTATGAAATGCCGCCCTTGCAACTGACAAATAAGATTTAAACCCTAATTTTGCAGCTTTCTTCTCATCAAGTATTTCAACCTCAAAACCAAATTCTTTTCCTAAATCTACAGTCTTATCCGCAAGTGCTTTAGGTGTTAGAACTTCTGAATGCTCGTTTATTAAATCTTTAACTATATTAGAAATCTTAGCAAGTTCATATCCTTCTATCAATTTTGGTACTTTTTTATCTGTCAAATATTCAACTGTTAAAAATTTATCCTTTTTCTTTGTCAAATACTTATCAAATTTATAGTTAATGTGCTCTACAACATCAGCGACTATATCCATATTATCTAGGTTCTTGTTTGCAAAGCTTAAAAGAATTTTTCCTGTATATTCCTTTAAGCCATCATAGATATACTGTCTTGTATTCTTAGGATTTAATTCTTTTATTTCTCCTAAGCCTATTAAAAGTAAATTTATAATTTTTTTGTCCTGTTGAAAAGTTATCTCAATTTTTTCAGATGACTTAGCTTTAAAATCATTTTTCTTAATAACTTCTTCTACAAATTTTTTATTTTCCTTTTTAATATAATCAGGTAATATTATTTTATCAGCTGTAACAAGAACTGCATATCTATCATAGATATTTTCAAACTTTTTTACACATTTAAAATTCATAAAAATCCTCCTCAATTATTAAACTAAGTAGATAATAACACTTTAATTTTTTAATTTCAAGGTTATTTTATAAGAGAATGATTTTAAAAATAAATTTTTTTCTATATTCTTTTAAAAAGATATGATAATATAAGCTTAAATAATTTTGAAAAGTGGTGATGAAATTTGAGAAAATTTATGTTTATATTTTGTTTATTACTATTTAAATTAAATACTTTTTCCGCTGTAAATGAAGTTAATAAAAATGATTTAAAAGTTAAAGATGCTACATATTATTACAATGAAGAACTTTATACAGGAAAAGCTGTGATAAAAAGAGATAGATTTTATTTTTTAAATGGAAGAGCATATGGAAAATGGCTCACTTTCTATAACAATGGAAATATAAAGTCTATAATCAATTGGAAGGATGGTAAACTACATGGTAAGTATATTTTATATCAAAATGATGGAACTAAGTCATCTGAAGCTATTTATTTTGAAGGCAAGGAAAATGGTCCATATAAGACCTATCATAAAAATGGACTTTTAAGAATGACTGGTCAATATGAGATGGGCAAGCCTATAGGAACTTGGGAATATTTTGATAACACTGGAAAACTTACTGGTAGAACTGTGGTTGAATAATTAAATTTATTACTGAAAAAGGGCTAATTACAATGCCCTTTCTTTTTATTTTTATATGAATATAATATTTTATATGCTATAATAACTAGATGATTAAAAAAATTAAGGAAGTGAATAATGGAACAATTAGAAAAATTAAAAGAGTTTAGGGAATTGGGATTAAGTGAAAGAGTATTAAAAATACTTTCAAAAAAAGGTTATGAATCTCCAACACCTATTCAAAAACTTACAATCCCTGCTCTATTAAATAGTAAAAAAGATATAATAGGTCAGGCACAAACTGGAACAGGGAAAACTGCTGCCTTTGCTTTACCTATAATAGAAACTTATGAAACTACTTCACAAATACAAGCAATCGTTTTAACACCTACAAGAGAATTAGCTCTACAAGTGGCAGAAGAAATGAATAGTTTAGCTACAAGTAAAAAAATGAAAGTAATTCCAGTATACGGTGGACAATCAATAGATATTCAAAGAAAGCTTATTAAAACAGGAGTTGATATAGTTGTAGGAACCCCTGGAAGAATTATTGATTTAATAGAGAGAAAACTTTTAAAATTACAAAATTTAAAATATTTTGTACTTGATGAAGCTGATGAAATGCTTAATATGGGGTTTATAGAAGATATTGAAAAAATTCTTTCTTTTACGAATGAAGATAAAAGGATGTTATTTTTCTCTGCTACTATGCCAGAAGAAATAATGAAAATAGCTAAACTACATATGAAAGACTATGAAGTTTTAGCAGTTAAAGCAAGAGAACTTACAACCAATTTAACAGAACAGATCTATTTTGAAGTAGCTGAAAAGGATAAATTTGAAGCTCTATGTAGAATAATTGATCTAACTAAAGAATTTTATGGAATTGTTTTCTGTCGTACAAAAACTGATGTAAATGAAATTGTAGGAAGACTTAATGATAGAGGCTATGATGCTGAAGGCTTACATGGAGATATAGGTCAAAACTACAGAGAGGTCACTCTGAAAAGATTTAAAGCTAAAAAAATAAATATTTTAGTCGCAACAGATGTGGCTGCTAGAGGAATTGATATAAATGACTTAAGCCATGTTATTAACTACGCTGTGCCTCAAGAAGTAGAGAGCTATGTACACAGAATAGGAAGAACTGGAAGAGCTGGAAAAGAAGGAACGGCCATAACTTTTATTACACCTCAAGAATATAGAAGATTACTACAAATTCAAAAGGCTGTAAAAAAAGAAATTAGAAAAGAAAAATTGCCTAACATCAAAGATGTAATTCAAGCTAAAAAATTTAGAATAATTGATGATGTTAATCAAATTTTAATTGATAATGACTATGAAAATTTTAAAAAACTAGCAAGAGAACTCCTAAAAATGGAAGAATCCGAGAACATTGTTGCTGCACTTTTAAAATCAGCATATAGTGATATCCTAGATGAAAGTAATTACAATGAAATCTCTCCTGTTAAAATGGAAGAAACAGGAAAGACAAGACTTTTTATTGCTATGGGTAGAAACGATAAGATGACAGCTAAGAAACTTGTTGAGCTAATAGTAAAAAAAGCTAAAATAAAACAAAGCTCTATTAAAAATGCAGAAGTATATGAAAGTTTTTCTTTTGTATCAGTTCCTTTTAAAGAAGCAGAGTTAATTATAGAAGCCTTTTCAAAAGATAGAAAAGGAAGGAAACCTCTTATAGAGAAGGCTAAGAAAAGATAAACTTTTTCAAGATATATATTATTAAAAACTTTTTATTAATCTAAATTAGATAAAGGAAATTATTATGAAAAAATTTTTTTTATTTTTATTTACACTTATACTAGTAACATTTCTATTTTTTGCTTTTCAATTTGAAAAAAAAGAAAGTTATAACTTGATACTTGAAATTGACTCTAAAAAAAGCTTGAAACATTCTTTAGCAACACTACCTAAGTCAGATAATTTTTTGTTCAAGCTATATTTAAAATTTAGAAATGGTGGTAAAAATATAAAAGCTGGATATTATGAAATAAATGGAAATTACAATATAAGAGAACTTGTTTCCATCTTAGAAAGTGGTAAATCTAAGATGTTTAAATTCACTATTATTGAAGGAAGTACTGTTAGAAATGTTTTGGATAAACTGGTTGAAGAAAAAAGAGGGGAAAGAGAAAACTTCGAAAAAGCTTTAAAAGAAATTTCCTTTCCTTACCCAACTCCAAATGGAAATTTTGAAGGTTATTTCTATCCTGAAACTTATTTAATTCCAGAGAAGTCTTCTGAGAAATTTATTTTAGAAACTTTTTTAAAAGAATTTTTAAAAAGATTCCCTGAAGAAGACTATAAAGATAAAGATGACTTTTATGAAAAA
Source organism: Fusobacterium sp. (assembly GCF_030528405.1). Taxonomy (GTDB): domain Bacteria; phylum Fusobacteriota; class Fusobacteriia; order Fusobacteriales; family Fusobacteriaceae; genus Fusobacterium. The sequence goes on along the minus strand of NZ_JAUMYY010000043.1, from coordinate 5,713 downwards.
CTTATATTAGCTTCCATAATTGAAAGAGAGGCTGCAGTTGAGCATGAAAAAGCACTTATGGCATCTGTGTTTTATAATAGAATGGAAAAAAATATGTATCTTGCAGCTGACTCTACTGTGAACTTTGTTTTTAATTACGAAAAAAAGAGAATTTTTTATAAAGATTTGGAAGTTGATTCTCCATATAATACATATAGAAATAAAGGGCTACCTCCTGCCCCTATAGCTAATCCTACTGTTAGTTCAGTAGAGGCAACATACAAGCCTGCAAAAACTGATTATCTATTTTTTGTGACTAAGGGTGGTGGAGAACATTTTTTTAGCCGAACATATAGGGAACATCTTGACTTTCAAAATAAACAGCTAAAAGAGAAAACTAATCAAAAATAAAGGTTAAAATGATTATGGATTTATTTGGAATTTTTTTGGAATTTAACAATAAAAAAAAGCTCATTGAAGATAATGATGTCATTGTTGTTGGCTTTTCTGGCGGACCAGATTCAGTTTTCTTAGTAGAGATGCTATTAAAACTTCAAACAATGATAAATTTTAAATTTTACTTAGCACATATAAATCATATGCTGCGAGGTGCAAATGCTGATTCTGATGAGCTATTTTCTTGTTCTTATGCAAAAAGAAATAGCATTCCAATTTTCCATAAAAAAATTGATATAAATAAACTAGCTCAAGAAAATAAAAAAAGCTTTGAAGAAGTAGGTAGAGAAGAAAGATACAAATATTTTAGAGAAGTTTCAAAACAAGTTTTTGCAAACAAGATAGCAACTGCTCATAATAAGGACGATCAAATCGAAACTTTTCTTTTTAAGTTAATAAGAGGTAGCTCTTTAGAAGGCTTAGAAGGAATAAATGCAAACAAATTTAACATTATTCGCCCAATATCTGAGATATACAAGGATGATATTTTAAATTACTTGAATAAAAATAAAATTCAATATAAAATAGATGAGACGAATTTTGAAAGTGATTATACTAGAAATAGTATAAGACTTGATTTAATTCCTTTTATTGAAAAAAGATACAATAATAAATTTAAAGATAAAGTCTATTTTTTAATAGAGGAAATAAGAGAAAACAATCTTCAAAACAGACTTTCACTTAAAGACTATATTGATGAAAATAATAAAATAAAGCTAGATGTTTTATTAAATTTATCCTCTTTCAATATAAAAAAAATTTTAAGCAAATTTTTAAGTGAGAATAAAATTATAGTTTCCAGAAGTAAAATTCAAGAAATTGAAAAAATTTTAAATAAAAATGGAACAAAAAAAATTGATTTAGATGCTAATTATAGATTAGTTAAAAACTATGAGTATATTTATCTTGAAGATAAACTTAAAATAACTCATCATAGAGAAAAAGAAAAAAGTTTTAAACCTTTAGATAATGTAAAATTTAATGAATTTTTAATTAGCTCTAAAATTTATGAACCAGGTATTGATGTATTAAATGAAAATAACATTATTTTGAATCTACCTATGGATGCAAATTTAAAATTAAGATATAGACAGGAAGGAGATAAAATAGTTTTAAAGAATTCTAAAATCTTTATTACTAAAAAATTAAAAGATATTTTTATTAATGAAAAGATACCAAGAGATTTAAGGGAAAAAATCCCCATTTTAACATATGAAGATAAAATTATTTGGGTAGTTGGAATAAAAAAAGTAGGAAATCTAGAAAATACTTCTGAACTTAATCAACAAATTTTATTTTCTGTGAAGGAGGTAAAGGATTGAACGACAACAATTTAAAAGACGATAAACTAGAAAAAGATGAAGAGCTTTTAAGAGAAGAACAAATAGTAAAAAATAATCAAGAAAATGAGGATACTGAAAGTACAAAATCTAAAGAAGACTTAGAGGACAATGTTTCTAAAAATGATGACGAAGATTTTGAAATACTTGAAGAAGAAAAAAAGAAAAATAATAGAAATGAAAAGAAAAAAGAAGATAATGAAGAAGATAAAAGAGTGATAGGCAGAGCTTTTAAAGTTAAATTTAGTTTTAAAGGTCTTTTAATGCTTGTATTCATAATAACTTTGCTTATGTACATACCTACTATTATGTCTGAGAGCAAACAACAGGCACAAGTCAAAGAAATATCCTATTCAAAATTTGTTGAAACTTTAAAATCTGGTGAAATTAAAGAAGTTCAGGAAAAAGATGGGTATGTTTACGGTTTTAAAAATATTTCAGATGAGGCTAAGGAAAATAATACTAGAGTTAATTCTTCCTTTAAAGATGTTTTTAATTCCAATAATAAAAATGAAAATGTTTATGGCTTTAGGGCTAGACTTATAACTGATAGATTAGGTTATGACAACAACTTAGTAAATTTAATCTCTGAAAATAATGCTGTTATAAAATCAATTGCACCAGAGCAAACTCCTATTTTATTAAGTTTATTAATTTCGTGGGTTCCCACTTTATTTATAATAGGTGTTTTATTTTTTATGATAAATAGGATGAACAAAAGTGGAGGAGGACCTCAAATTTTTAATATGGGGAAATCCAAGGCAAAAGAAAATGGAGAAAATATTTCTAATATTACCTTCGCTGATGTTGCTGGAATAGAGGAAGCCAAACATGAACTTGAAGAAGTTGTTGAATTTTTAAAAGAACCAGAAAAATTTAAAAAAATTGGGGCAAAAATACCAAAGGGAGTTTTACTTTTAGGAAATCCAGGAACTGGTAAGACTCTTCTTGCAAAAGCTGTCGCAGGAGAAGCTAAAGTACCTTTTTTTAGTATGTCGGGTTCTGAGTTCGTGGAAATGTTTGTTGGAGTTGGTGCTTCAAGAGTTAGAGATTTATTTGCTAAAGCTAGAAAAAATGCTCCTTGCATTGTATTTATTGATGAGATTGATGCTGTGGGAAGAAAAAGAGGAACAGGTCAAGGTGGTGGAAATGACGAAAGAGAACAAACTTTAAACCAATTATTAGTTGAAATGGATGGCTTTGGTACTGAAGAAACTATAATTGTTTTAGCTGCTACAAATAGACCTGATGTATTGGATAGAGCACTTAAAAGACCTGGAAGATTTGACAGACAAGTTATGGTTGATATGCCTGATAAAAAAGGCAGAAAAGCTATACTTGAAGTTCATGCCAGAAATAAAAAATTTGCTCCTGATGTTGACTTTGAAATCATTGCTAAAAAAACTGCTGGATTTTCAGGTGCAGACTTAGCAAATGTATTAAACGAAGCTGCTATTATCGCTGCTAGACATGGAAGATCTGAAATAAATATGGCAGATGTTGAAGAAGCTTCTGAAAAAGTTATATTAGGACCTGAAAAAAGATCTAAGGTTGTATCTGAAATTGATAAGAAAATAACCGCTTATCATGAGGCTGGACATGCAGTTGTAAATCATATTATTGGTGGTGAAACTAAAGTTCATAAAATAACAATTATCCCAAGAGGAATGGCTGGAGGTTATACTATGCCGTTACCTCCCGAAGAAAGAATGTTTTATACTAAAAAACGTATGCTAGATGAAATAACTGACTTCTTTGGTGGTAGAGTTGCGGAAGAAATTGTATTTGGAAAGGACAACATTACTACTGGTGCAAGCAATGACATTGAAAGAGCAACTGGCATAGCCCTTAATATGGTTACAAAATATGGAATGACTGATAAATTTGGCCCTATACTTTTAGATGGTACACAAGACGGGGATATGTTTCAAAGAAAATATTACTCTGAACAAACAGGTAAAGAAGTGGATGACGAAATAAGAAGAATAATCACTGAATGCTATGAAAGAGCTAGAAAAATTTTAACTGAAAATAGATCTAAACTGGAAGCTGTAACTCAGACTTTACTTGAAAAGGAAACTATTATGGGAGATGAATTTGAAGCTATAATGAATAATGATAGCATTTAGATGAGATTTTAATATTTGACATTTTTACATTTATCTGTTAAAATTATCAAGGAATTTAGGCTCAGTTTTACAAGTGGCTAATGTATTACTTAGCTTAGATTATAAATATTAAGGAGGAAAAGCTATGAAAACTAAAGCAGAAATTATAAAAGAGTTTGGAAAATCAGAAGTTGATACAGGATCAACTGAAGTACAAATAGCTCTTTTAACTGAAAAAATTAATCATTTAACTGAACACTTAAGAACTCACAAAAAAGATTTCCACTCAAGATTAGGATTACTAAAAATGGTTGGACAAAGAAAAAGATTACTTACTTATCTAACTAAGAAAGACTTAGAAGGATATAGAGCTCTAATAGCTAAATTAGGTATTAGAAAATAATTTCTAAAAGATATCAAGGGGAGAAATTTATATTTCTCTCTTTTTTATATATAGAAAGATATAAAACACATTATTCTAAAATAAAAATTATGAATGGAGAGAAAATGAAAAGATTTACATACTTTTTTATATTTATTTTTTTATTAATTTCCCCTATGAGAATCTTCGCGAAAGAAGAATATTTTTCAGGAAAAGTTCTATCTCTTATATCTGAAACCAAGGGTAATAATAAAGAAGGCATAGATAAAATTTTAAAATTTGAAGTTCAAATTTTAGAAGGTGCTGAAAAAGGAAAACACATTGAAGTTGAATTTCCTGTTTATACTGAAAAGCAATATAATTTTACTACAAAAATTGGAGATAAGGTAGTTCTTTACAAAAGCTTTGATAGTGAAATTTTAGAAATAAATGAAGAAAAGGAAACTTATGTTGAAAGAATAGATATATCTGATATAGATAAAAGAAATATTCTTTCAGTCCTATTTATTATTTTTATTAGCGCAACTCTTATTGTTGCGAGAAAAAAAGGTACTAAATCTCTCATTGCACTTCTTGCTAGCTTAACATTTATTATTAAAATTTTTATACCTGCAATAGCAAAGGGACATTCTCCTATATTATTTGCAGTTTTTACTTGTATTTTTTCTACTATTGTTACAACTTTTTTTACAACTGGCTTTTCAAAAAAAACTCTTGTTGCTATTTTAGGAACTACTTCTGGAGTTGCTATTGCTGGTCTTATGTCCTATAGTTTTGGAAATATTATGAGATTAACTGGCTACACAGATGCCGAAGTATTAAGTTATGCTAATCTGATATCAAATATTAACTTGAAAGAATTAGTATCTGCTGGAGTAATAATAGGAAGCTTAGGAGCTGTTATGGATGTTGCTGTTTCCATATCTTCTTCAATCAATGAGTTGTATGAAAATAATCCTAAGATAAAAGGAACTGTTCTTTTCAAATCTGCAATGAATATTGGAAATGATATTATTGGAACAATGATAAATACTCTTATTCTGGCGTATGTTGGAAGTTCTATTTTAACAATTCTTTTAGTATACATACAAAGTGCAGAATATCCTTTAATTAGAATTTTAAATTATGAAGATATTGCAACTGAAATCCTGAGATCTGTATGTGGAAGTATTGGAATTCTAACAGCCGTTCCCTTGACTTCTTATATAGGAACTAAAATTTATAAAAGTAAAAAATCTACTACATTTTAAAAAATAGTAACAGCACAAATGCTAAAACTCCTGGAACTTTTTGTATAGAATATGCAAAATCTTCTCCTCCAGGAGTTTTTTCATTCTATAAGCACCTCATATTATAACCAATGTAATTGTAACTTATATAAACTCTCCAATTAATATCTCAGAAATCATTATTTGTGAAAGATAACTAAATTCTTCTCATAAATAAAC
>NZ_JAUMYY010000042.1 GCF_030528405.1 Fusobacterium sp. | reverse complement strand
ACTACATAAAAATTTATTTGATTTTTTCATCAACACCATTTGACACAGAGCCATTTTCTTTTACTTTAAAAATACAATAAATTGATACTTTCCTAGATACTAAAAAATCCAGTCAAAAGACTGGATCTTCATTTTTTATTTTGCAAATAAAGCTTTCACTTCATCTTTTTGAATAAGCCCTACAGACTTATCAATAACTTCTCCATTTTTAAATACAAACAAAGTTGGTACACTCATTATTTTATATTCTTTTGCTAATTCTTCTTCTTCGTCTATATCAACTTTAACTATTTTTTTATTTGGGTCTTCATTTACTACTTCATTTAATATAGGTAACAAACTCTTACAAGGACCACACCAGTTAGCACCAAAATCTACCACCACTAATCCCTTTGCCTCTAGAACTTCTGATTTAAAGTTCTCCTTAGTTCCTTTCACTAATGCCATTTTTATCCCTCCTAATTTATATTTTTACTTTTATATTTTAATTATAAGTTATCTCACTTTATATTTCCGTGATTAAGTCACTTTTTATTTTTTATAAATTCCATCAGCTACTAGACAAGCTCTTTTGTTCTCTAAAACATTATGAACCCTGACAATGGATACTCCTTTTTGTATTCCTATAACTGTTGTGGCAATTGTACCTTCAACTCTCTCATCAAAGGGTAGGTCATTTAGAAGCTTTCCTATAAATCTTTTTTTTGATGCACCTAAAAGCACAGGACCTAAAGCACAAAGCTCATCCAAACGTGACATAATTTCAATATTTTGTTCTGCATTTTTTCCAAAACCTAAGCCTGGATCTAAAATTATTTTATTCTTGTCTATACCATACTTCTTTGCAATTTTATAAGTTTTATCGAAAAAATCTTTTAGAGTTAAAATAATATCTTTTGAATAATTTTCATCACTTTGATTATGCATAGCTATTAAAGGAAGGTCAAAATCTTTTATAAGCTTTGCCATTTCTCCATTGTCATACTGAAGTCCCCAGATATCATTTACAATATCAGCTCCAGCTAAAATTGCTTCCCTAGCTACATCATGTTTATATGTATCAATGGATATAGGTATATTAAAGTTCTCTTTTATTTTTTTTATTATAGGAACAACCCTTTTTATTTCTTCTTCTGAACTAATTTGTATATGACCAGGTCTTGTTGATTCTCCACCTATATCTATTATATCTGCTCCTTCAGAAATCAATTTTTCAACTTGCTTTATTGCTGCATCAAGATTATTGTACTTTCCACCATCAGAAAATGAATCAGGAGTGACATTTAATATTCCCATTACTAAAGTTCTATCTCCTAGTTTTAGTTCTCTATCCTTAATTTTCATTTTCTTCAAGTTCCTTTCTCAAAGTGCTAATTCTTTTGTTTAAAAGTGGATGAACAAAATGAGGATTTATTTCCTCCAATGGTTCTAAAACAAAGCTCCTGTATTCCATATATGGATGAGGAATCACTAAGTCTTCATCTTCTATTAGCTCTTTATTATAGAAAATGATATCCAAATCTATTATTCTTGGACCCCATTTTATTTTTTTCTCCCTACCCATACTTTTTTCTATTTCTAATAGTTTATTTAAAAGTTCCTTAGGATACAAAAGAGTTGTTATTTCTATACATGAATTTAAAAAATTATCTTGTTCTTTATAGCCGAAAGGTTCAGTTTCTATTATTTTACTTTTTTTTATAACAAAAGTATCTGGAATTTCTTTAATATTTTGTATTGCTTTTTCTAAATTTTCTTTTTTATTGCCTAAATTTGAACCTAAAGATAAGTAAACTGTATTCCATTTTCTCTCTATTTGTATAGAAACACTTTCTAAAATATGCCCAACTGGAGCCCAAGGTTTTCTTATTTCTACTTTTATTCCTCTTATATAAGAGTACTCTAAAAGAATCACTCTAGCTATATCTTCAGCCAAACTCTCTATCAAGTCATATTTTTTTGAAAAAAATACATCTCTCACTGTATTTACAACATATCCATAATGAGTTGTTTTATCTAAATTATCCTCTATTCCAGCACTTCTTAAATCTGTTTCCAACTCCAAACTTATTTGAAATCTTTGACCTAATTTCTTTTCTTCTTCAAAAACTCCATGATAACCTATGAACTCCAAATTTTTTATGCTTATCTTATCCATACTACACCTCACTTTAATAAAGTTAGAACCTCTATTCTCTTTTCAGTTGAGCTTTCAAAAATTCCCTTAGCAGAACTCGTTATTATTTGTGTATTTTCTTTTTTGGCTCCTCTCATAGTCATGCATAGATGCTTTGCCTCAACCAAAACATACACTCCTTGACAGGCTAAAAGTTCCATCATATAACTTGCTATTTCCTCTGTTAATCTTTCTTGTAATTGTGGTCTTTTTGATAAAATTTCTATTAGCTTAATTATATCTCCAAAACCAAATATTTTTCCTTTAGGTATATAAGCTAGAGATATCTTTCCAAAAAAAGGAAGAAAATGATGCTCACACATCGAATAAAAATCTATATTTTTTTCTATTATCAAATCATCACTCTCTACAGAAAAAGTATTAGTTAAAATTTTTCTAGGTTCAACATTAATTCCAGAAAAAATTTCTTCATAACTTTTTGCTATTCTCTTTGGAGTTTCTCTCAGTTCCTCTCTCTTATCTCCCAAAGCTTCTACAATTTCAAAAAAAGCTTTTTCTATCTTTTTTTGATCCATTCATTTGCCTCCAAATTAATCTAAATTATTTAAGTATGCCATTTTTGTAAAAATATTTATCAAGTAAGACATCTGATTTATTCTGTTGTCTTTTATATTTTTATTTTCATCCATAACAATGGTGTTTTCAAAATACTCGTCTATATCTTTAGCAATGCTCAATAAACTTTTTAAATATTCTGTATAGTCTTTTTGAAGTAATAAATTTTCTGTTAGCATTGAGAGCTGCTTAGATTTTTCCCATAAAGTTTTTTCATAGTTATTTTGAAACAAGTTTTCTCTAACTTTATCTTCTGTATTATTTTTTGAGATATTTCCAACTCTTTTTATAGTTTGCAAAAGTCTTGTAAAATCATCTTTTTTAGAATATTCTAAAAGGGCTTTTATTTTTTCTAAAGCTTCAACAACATTATCCACATCTCTATCTACCACAGATAAAACAATATCCTTTGGATATAGCATATCCGAAAATACATTTATAACTCTCTGTTTTAAGAAATCTAAAACATCTCTCTCAATTTTTTTCCTATCAGCCTTCAAAACTCCATCAGCCTCTAAGGCATCAAGAGCTACATTTACCAATTCTTTTAATGATATATCTAAATTTGATGCTACTATAATATTTACAATGCCTAATGCAGCTCTTCTAAGTGCATACGGATCTTTAGAACCTGTTGGTATCAAACCAACTCCGAAACAGCCTACAAGTGTATCTATTCTATCTGATAAACCAGCTATTATCCCTTCTATTCCACTCGGTAGTAAATCCCCTTGAAATCTTGGATAATAATGTTCTTTTATCCCCAATGAAACATTATCCTTTTCTCCAAGTTTAAGGGCATAATCAGCTCCCATAAAACCTTGAAGTTTTGTAAATTCTTTTTCACCTATCATATTAGATACTAAATCTGCCTTAGCTAGTTTTACTGTTCTTAAAATATCATCTTTTTTATCTAAATATCCTAATTTAGATATAAGATGAGCCGCTATTTTCTCACTTCTCTTTACCTTTGAGTAAATAGTTCCCAAATCTCTTTGAAATACTACAGTTTTCAATTTTTCTACATTATTATCCAAAGGTATTTTTAAATCCTCATTGTAGAAAAATCTTGCATCCGATAGTCTTGGTTCTATAACTTTTTCATTTCCTTTTTTCACTATTTCTGAATATTCAGGTGCATTTCTTATAACTACAAACTTATTTTTTAGTTTTTTATTAGCATCTCTCACAGGAAAATATCTTTGATGAGTTTCCATTGTAATAGTTATTATCTGCTCTGGAAGAAATAGATAATCCTTACTAAATTCACCTTTAATTGCATAAGGATATTCCACCAAATTTACAACCTCTTCTAAAAGATAGCCATTTACTACAACTTGCTCCCCATCTTTTTCACAATTTTCTTTGATACTTTTAAGTATTTCAGCCTTTCTATCTTCTTTTTTAGGAATTACAAAATTTTCTCTCAATTTTTTTTCATATTCATTAGGGTTTGATATTTCTATTTCCTGACTTGCAAAATATCTCATACCTCTCGTTTTATTATTAGCCTTTATTCCTTCAAATTCAAAATTCAAAATTTCACTGTCTAATAAAGCCACAAACCATTTTATTGGTCTTGCAAATCTAAAATTGCTTGCTCCCCACTTCATAGACTTTTCAAACTCAATTTTCTTTATAATATTAGCAAGTATCTCTGGCAAAACTTCTTTAGTTAGCTTACCAGGAATGAATTGCTCAATAGAAATATATTTTCCTTTCTCATTTTCTATTATTTTAACTTCTTTCTCTGCTGCTCCTTGAGATTTTATAAAACCTTCTCCTGCCTTAGTTAAAACTCCATCTTTATAAGCAATCTCCACAGAAGGTCCAACACTTTTTTTATTTAAGTCCTCTTGCTTTTCAGAGATATCTTTTATAATTATAGCAACTCTTCTTGGTGTACTAAATGATTCCACTGTTGAATATTTTATCCTTTCAGTTTTCAACTCATTCTCTGCCAATTTTTTTAAGTTACTTTCTGCTTCATCTACATATCTTGAAGGCAGTTCTTCTAAACCAATTTCAAAAAGAAAATTCACTTTCTCACACCTCTCTCCTTCAATTTATTTTTTTAACAATGGATATCCTAAGTTTTTTCTAACTTCAACAAATTGTTCAGCACATCTTTTCGCAAGATCTCTGACCCTTAAAATATACGACATTCTTTCTGTTGTACTAATTGCCCCTCTTGCATCAAGATTATTAAAAGTATGAGAGCATTTTAATACATAGTCATAGGCTGGTAAAACCAGCTTATTTTCTAAGGCATTTAAAGCTTCTTTTTCATACATATCAAACAAAGCAAAATGCATTTTTACATCTGCTACTTCAAAACTGTATTTTGACATTTCATACTCATATTGGAATCTTCTCTCACCATATTTTACACCCTTAGTCCATTCCAAGTCATAGACATTGTCCTTATCCTGTAAATAAAGTGCTATTCTTTCTAAACCATAAGTAAGTTCTGCTGGTGTTACTTCTAATTCTATGCCTCCGACTTGCTGAAAATATGTAAATTGAGTTATCTCCATTCCATCTAGCCAAACTTCCCAACCAAGTCCCCATGCTCCTAAAGTTGGGCTTTCCCAGTTGTCTTCAACAAATCTTATATCATGCTCTTTAGGATTTATTCCCAATGCTACTAAACTTTCTAAGTATAATTCCTGAATATTTTCAGGCGATGGCTTCATTATTACTTGAAATTGATGATGCTGATACACTCTATTAGGATTCTCACCATATCTTCCATCTTTTGGTCTTCTCGAAGGCTCTACATAAGCTATATTCCACGGCTCAGGTCCAAGCGACATCAAAAATGTATCTGGGTTAAATGTTCCTGCACCTGTTTCTACATCATAAGGATTTCCTATTACACAGCCCTTCTCACCCCAAAATTTTTGAAGCGTTAATATTATTTCTTGAAAAGTCATTTTTTAGTTGTTGTAGAAAAATTCTACAACTTCCCCCTTTCCTTTTTTATAAAAAAAGTATTCTTTTTACACATTATTCTATAATAATAACAATAAAAAGTCAATTTTTTGTACCTTTGTTAAAGTGCGTTTTTTTATCAAAAAAAAGTTGAAAAAAAAAAAAAACGTCATATAATAAGACATAAATATTTTTAAGGAGGTTTTTTATGAAAAAGATTATATTAGCAAGTTTATTTCTCATTTTTGTTGGTTGTACTGCACCACAAGGTTTTGTAGCTAGACCTGCAGGATGGAGTACTATTCAAATGAGAAATAATATTGTTAAAGAAAAAGCTTGGAGCACTCTAGTTTCAGTTGTAAGTGAAAATTATGATATTGAAACTTTAGATAAAGACAGCGGTTATCTTAGAACTGCATGGCTATTTTCTGGAAACAGTGCTACTAGAATAACAGCTAAATTAGAAGAGAATAACACTACAAGAATCAAGGTTGATTCAAAATACTATGATATTCTTTCAGAAAGCTGGATAGAAGGATATAATACAAGCACTACTGAAAAGGTAAAGCAAGATTTATCAGGAAGATTAAGATAGTTTATTATGAATTAAAAATATAAAAAAAGAGAAGTATTCCTACTTCTCTTTTTTTATACCAAAAAATATATGTTCTATAACTATAAGTATTACACCTATATTTATCCATACATCTGCAAAATTAAATACAAAAGACCAAATGCCTCTAAAATCTAGCATATCTATTACAAAACCTCTTAAAAACCTATCTATTAAATTCCCAATTGCACCTGAAAAAATCATAGTATATGCAATTTTTTCCAATATATTCATCTTCTTGAAACCCTTTATAAAGTATCCAAATATAAAAAGTACAGCAAATAAAGCTATTATACTTACTACATCTATTTTTCCTTGAAACAATCCAAATGCCATCCCTCTATTTTGTACATAGGTTAAATTGAAAAATCCATCTATTATTACACTTGATTCCCCAAGTAAAAAATTTGTATCTATTATATATTTCGTATATTGGTCGATTACAAGCATTATTAAAAATAAAAATATATAAATCATATCTCTTAACTCCTAATTATTTTTAACTAGCTGTGCTTATATTAAAATTTTATTTCAAAACTCCAGCACATCTAGGACAAATTGTTGGGTGAGCCTTATCTTCTCCTAAGGCTATTGAGTACTTCCAACATCTCTCACATTTTTCACCATCTGCATGAGATACTTTTATCTTTACTTCTTTCATTTCTTCAGCATCTGCATAAGTTGAGTCAACTTCAGAAACTATTTCTACATCAGAAACTATAAATACCATTTCTAAAAGCTCTCTATTTGCTCTTAACTCTGTTACTAAATTTTCATCCTCTGAATATAATGAAACTTTGGCGTCTAATGAATTACCTATTATTTTATTTTCACCCTGTCTGGCTTTTTCAAGATTTTTATTTATATCTTTTCTAAGTTTAACTATATTCTCCCATTTTTTTTCTAATTCAGGATTTAAATATTCATCTTTTTCTTCATACCAATCTGTTAAAAAAATAGACTCAACTGTTCTTGATTCTTGAGGCATATTTTCCCAAATTTCTTCAGCAGTAAATGATAATATTGGAGCTATCATTTTTATTAGAACTTCTAGAACTTCATTCATAACAGTCTGTGCAGCTCTTCTTTCAACAGAATCTTTTTTTTCTGTATACAATCTATCTTTTATTATATCTAAGTAAAATGCTGACATATCAACTGCTGCAAAATAATGTATCTCTTGGAATAAATTATAAAATTCGTATTTATCATAATAAGCTGTTACATTTCTCTTTAAATTTTCTAACTTATTTAGAGCCCATTTATCTATTTCTAATAGATCTTTATATGCCACTTTATCTCTATTTATATTAAAATCATTACTATTTCCTAATATATATCTAGCTGTATTTCTTATTCTTCTGTAAGATTCAGACATCTGTTTTACTATATTATCAGATATCCTAACGTCATCTCTATAATCAACTGAACCACACCATAACCTTAATATATCCGCTCCATAAACTTTTATTACATCTTCTGGAGCAACAGTATTTCCAAGAGATTTAGACATTTTCTTTCCTTCTCCATCATTAACAAAACCATGGGTTAATACTGTTTTATAAGGAGAATCCCCTGTCGAAGCAACAGAAGTTAAAAGTGATGTATGAAACCAACCTCTATGTTGATCTGAACCTTCTAAATACATATCACAAGGTCTATGCAATCCTTCTCTAGTTTCTAAAACTCCTCTATGGCTGCTTCCAGAATCAAACCAAACATCCATTATATTAGTTTCTTTTCTCAATTTTATATTCTTTAAGTTATATTTTTCTAGTAACTCCTCTCCAATTAGTTCTTCAGCTGTTCTAGAAAACCATATATTAGAACCCTCTTGTCTAACTAAAGCACAAATCCTTTCCAATATTTCTTTATGAAAAATTTCCTCATTAGTTTCATCATTAAAAAATATCGGTATAGGCACTCCCCAAACTCTTTGCCTTGAGATACACCAATCAGGTCTTGTTTCCATCATAGCTCTTATTCTATTACGCCCCCATGAAGGAACAAATTCTACCTTATCTATAACCTCTAAAGTCTTTTCTCTTAAATCTCCACCTTCCATTCTAACAAACCACTGCTCAGTAGCTCTAAAAATTACTGGAGTCTTTGATCTCCAATCATGTGGATATGAATGCCTTATTTCTTTACATTGTAATATATGACCTGTTTCTGTTAAATAATTTATTATTTCTTTGTTTGCATCCTTATAAAAAAGCCCAGAGAAACGCCCAGCTTCTTCTGTCAGATATCCTTTATTATTTACTGGTGAAATAACTGGCTTTTTATATCTTATACATACAACATAGTCATCTTGACCATGACCTGGTGCCGTATGTACACAGCCTGTTCCTGCATCTGCAGTTACATGAGAACCAAGTAATACATAACCTGTTCTATCTAAATATGGATGTTTATACGATGTATTCTCTAAAAAATTACCTTTAAATTCTTTTACAAGCTCTATATTTTCTATTCCTATTTCTTTAAAAGCTATTTCTGCAAGTTCTTTAGCTAATATCAAATTACCTTTTTCTGTTTTATAGACTCCATAATCAAAATCTTCATTTAAGCATATGGCAACATTTGCTGGCAATGTCCAAGGTGTTGTAGTCCATATAACAATATAAGTTTTTTCATTCAGCTCAAGTTTGTCCATTAAATCTTTATTAGCTTCCATTCTAACATAAATTGATGGTGATGTATGATCATGATATTCTATTTCTGCTTCAGCTAAGGCTGTTTCTGTCGCTGGTGACCAATAAACTGGTTTTAACCCTTTAAATATATAACCCTTTTCATATATTTCTCCAAAAAGTTCTAACTGTTTTGCTTCAAACTCTGGGGAAAGAGTTAGATATGGATTATCCCAATCCCCTAAAACTCCCAATCTTATAAATTGTTCTTTTTGTATATCTACCCATTTTTTAGCGTAATTCTCACATAGTTTTCTTATTTCTAAAGCTGACATCTCTTTCGCCTTAGCTCCTAAATCTTGTGTCACTTTAAACTCTATAGGAAGCCCATGAGTATCCCATCCAGGAACATAAGGAGATTTATATCCTCTCAATGTCTTATACTTCACAATTATATCTTTCAAAATCTTATTTAATGCATGTCCTATATGCGTATTTCCATTAGCATAAGGTGGACCATCATGCAAAATAAATGTCTTATCTGTATTTTTGGCTAAGCCTTTTTCATAAATTTTTTCATCAATCCATTTTTTTACATACTTAGGCTCTTTATTTGGTAAATTAGCCTTCATCTGAAAATCTGTTTTTGGTAAATGTAGTGTTTCTACATATTCCTTTTCGTTCATAAACTATTTTCCTCCCTGTATTCATTAAAAATTATTCTAACTTTTGTTCCCTCATCCAATTCCGATGTTATTCTTATTATTCCCTTATGTTCTCTCACGATACTATATATTGTTGTCAAACCCAAACCAAGAATATTTTTCTTTTCAGATAAATAAGGCTTTTTTAATTGATTTAAATCACTAGGATCCATCCCTATGCCATTGTCAATTACTTCTATAATAACTCTATTACTCTCTGCACTCGATATTATTATATTAATTTTCTTATCAAGTTTATTTCTAATCAAAATGGCTTCCATAGAATTTTTAATGATTTCAACAAACATATGGTATATTTTTTTCTTGTCCCCATAAATATTTCCTGAAAAGTTTACAAATAGAGATAAATTTATACCATATTTTTCCATAACTTCTTCATAGTCTTTAACTATTTTAGTAAGCAGACGTTCTATATTAACTGCCTTAAAATACCTTTCTGAATTATCAAGAACTCCTCTCATTATAGTATTTTGTTTTTTCTCTTCTTCTAAAAGCCTATTTATTTTAGCTATGTCTTTGCTATTATACTCTCTATTGCTAATTTTTTCAACAAAGTTCTGAACTTTATTTATCAATTTTTCATTATTATCTAAAAATTTATTTGAAATCTGAGTCATCGTTAAAATTCTCTCATTTGTCAGTTTCTTCTCTTCTTGTAAATCATTTTTTACTCTTATAACTAAGTTCATCAGTAAAAGTGTCAATACTTCAACCTCTTCACTTGAAACTTCCTTTTCTTTTCCAAAATAATCTATCAAAATACAGCCAACCTTAAGCTCTTCATCTGAAATTGGAAAAATTAAAAAGTTGGTAAAACCTAAGCTTTTAAAAAGCTCATTTCCAAAATTAAATTTATAGCCTTTTTCATTGTGATATATTATTTTTCCAGACTCCATACTATCCCAAAATAAATGACCTGGTTCATATTTTATTTTTAATAATGGAAGTAAATTACTTAAATCTTTTATTTGAAAAGCAAATCCACCTATACCTTTTGTATACTCCTCAATATTAGAAGATATTGAAGGGTTTATAGCTAAATCTTTTGCCAGTAACTGATTCTTTTCCTCTTCATATTCCAAATATATAGCTCTGCTATAGCCCATACCTATTTCAGAAGTTAATGCTCTTAATATCTTTTCTATGCTTTTAGAAAAATTTTTATCTATATCCACTCCCATAAGTATATTTTCTACTGCAACTATTCTATTCAAGTTTGTATTTAATTTTTCATTTCTATTCAGTAAAAGTTTTTCATTATTTGCTATTCTTTCTGTCATTGATTTAATCGAATTAGTTATAGTTCTTATCTCATATATACTTTCTTCCTCAAATTCAACTTCTTTCTTTTCTTTACCTATTCCTTTTGTCTTATCTGCAAGCACAGAAAGTGGAAGTAAAAGTTTAGTAAAAATTCTGGCACAAAGAGCTGTACTTATAATTACAGAAAGCAAACTAATAGCAAGTATCATTGTTGCTAACATATATTTTATAGCTAAAAATCCTTTTTTTGATAATGCTATTCCTATTCCACCCACAACATTATCTGCATCGTCTTTTAAAGAAGAAACTGCTATATAATATGGTATCTCATTTATCTTCCTTTCTGAGTAATAGTAATCACTGCCTTTTAGTCTCTCATTAAATTTTAATTTTGTTTTTATTTTTAGGAAATTGCTTATTTTATCTGAGCCTATTTCTCCTGTAATGTAATTATTACGAGAAAGTATAAATATTTTATCCTCAGATTTTATGTCAGTAAAATTTCTAACAGTATCTAAACTGTAGTTACTTATTGGAAAAGTTAAAACTATATAATTTTTCTCATTTAAATTACTTTCTCTATATTGCTGAATTATTCTTACATATAAATTATTATTTGTACCTATAAAATAATAAAGTTTTCCGTTTAGTGTATTCATTGTAGGAACCCATTCTGCATTACTTAAAATATCATACTTTATCTCTCGATTCCCACTCTCACTTAAAATTTTTCTATTTTCCGAAAGAGTTTGAATATACGACTTACTATATTGACTATATGATTCTAAAGTCAGTTGATTCTTTACTAAGTTAGCAAGTTTATTTTGAATTTCAGCCTCATCTACCAATGAACTTAACTCTAATGCATTACTTAAGGCATTAAATAGCTCTCTTTCTGATTTTTCTATAAGAGAAATATAGACCTTATTTAAAATTGTTACTTTTTCTCTTGACTTATCTAAAAGACGGTTGTTTATCTCATTTACAGTTATAATACCAAACAATAGAGCCATAATTGTTGAAACAAATATTATAGCTATGCCATTATAGGTTATTATTCTAAAAAGTAAAGAATCTTTTTTCAATGTCATACTTAAATTCCTTTCCGAGTTAAACCTACCCTACCTCTTTCCTTATCTACATCTTTAATTTTAATTTTTATAATTTGACCGACTGACAGTACTTTACTTGGGTCATCAATAAACTTATCTGAAATTTCTGAAATATGTAAAAGTGCATCATTTTTCAAGCCTATATCAATGAAAGCACCAAATTTTACAACATTTCTAACTGTACCTTCCAGCTCTAATCCTACAAATAGGTTATCTATATTTAAAATCTCTGACTTCAAAAGTGGTTTTTCAAAATCTTCTCTTGGGTCTCTTCTATCTTTAGAAAGAGCTTCATAGACATCTTTTACCGTTTCTAAGCCAAAATTATTTTTTTGTGCAAAGTTTTTATAATTAAAACTTTTCAGTTTTTCCCTAGCAACATCTAATTCTTTATCATATTTCTCTAAATCAAATCCGATTTCCTTTAGAATTTCTTCTCCAATATGATAAGATTCAGGATGTATAACAGTATTATCTAGAATATTATCTCCATCTGGAATTACTAAAAAGCCCGCCATCTGTTCATAGGACTTAGCTCCCACTCCCTTAACTTTTAAAATTTCTTTTCTATTCTTAAAATTTCCATTTTCTTTTCTATAGTCTACTATATTTTTTGCAACGGTCTTTTTTATTCCTGAAATATGAGAAAGTAATGCCCATGAAGCTGTATTTATATTAGCTCCAACATTATTTACCACATTGCTTATTACATTGTCTAACGACTCATCTAAACGCCCTTGGTTTACATCATGTTGATACATGCCAACTCCAATAGATTTTGGATCTATTTTTACAAGCTCTGCAAGTGGATCCTGTATTCTTCTTCCAATAGATATCGCCCCTCTTACCGTTACATCTAAGTCAGGAAATTCTTCAGCTGCTATTTTTGAAGCCGAATAAACGGAAGCTCCAGCCTCGTTAACAATCAAATACTTTATATTTAACTTTTCTTCCTTTATAATATTTGCAACAAAAACTTCTGTTTCTCTTGAAGCTGTACCATTTCCTATTGCAACTATATCCACATTATATTTTTTAACAAGAGCTATAAATTTTTCTCTAGCATCTTTTAATTGTTTAGCACTGTGCATTTCTTCAACTAAATAAAAAACAGTATTTTCCCTATAAAAACCAAATTTATCTATTACAGCTACTTTACAACCTGTTCTGTATCCAGGATCTAAAGCAAGTATATTTTTTTCCTTTAAAGGAGCTTGCAATAAAAGATTTTTTAAATTATCTTTAAAAACCTCTATAGATTCATTTTCAGCTCTTTCAGTCAGTAAATTTCTAACTTCTCTTTCTATAGAAGGTACTATCAGTCTGTCCAAAGCATCCACAACAATACTTTTATAAATTTCTCTTATAGAATTTTTGGGAAATTCCTTTAAAATAATATTTTCTATTTTCTCTCTTTCTGAATCTTCAATTCTTAAATGAATATTTAAAATATCTTCTTTTTCTCCACGGTTTATTGCTAAAATTCTATGAGATGGCATTTTTAATATCTTCTCACTATATTCATAATAATCTGCATATATTTTCTTTTCATCTAATTCATTAGCTTTTTTGCTTGCCTTTGCTTCAAGAATTGACTCTCTATTATAGATTTCTCTTATTTTTTCTCTGTATTCTGCTTTTTCAGAAATATTCTGAGCTATAATTAATTTAGCTCCTTCTAAAGCTTCTTCTATATTTAAAACCTCTTCTGTAATAAAATTTTTAGCTTCCTCTTCCAAAGACTCTATTGTAGATAAAATATAAAATTTCTCTGCTAATGGTTCAAGACCCTTTTCTTTAGCAACATCCGCCTTTGTTTTTTTCTTTTTTCTATAAGGAAAATATATATCTTCTACTTCTTGTAATATTTCTGCCTTTTCAATGTTAACCCTCAATTCTTCAGTTAGCTTATCCTGCTCTTCTATAAGCCTTATAACTTCTTCTTTCCTCTTTTCAAGATTTCTTTGGTAGTTTACCTTTTCTAAAATTCCTTCTATTTGAACTTCATCTAAATTTCCTGTAACTTCTTTTCTGTATCTCGCTATGAATGGAACTGTTGCTCCATCATCTAAAAGTTGTATTGTACTCTGAATTTTCTCAATTGGAATGCCTAAATTCTTTGAAACTAAACTAAAAATTTTTTCCATTTTTACCCCTTATTTAATTCTTTCATTTTTGAATTTAAAAATAGAATTCTATTTTTCTTCATAAAAGTTTTGCTATAAAATATAGAATTTCGTATTTAATATTATACCATATTTTATTTCATATCTAAACTTTTCTTATTAAATAACTCTTTAATTTTATTCAAATTTTTAAAATTTGGGTGTATACTTTTTGGTGTTGATGGATTATTACTCTAATCCGCTCAACAC
>NZ_JAUMYY010000041.1 GCF_030528405.1 Fusobacterium sp. | reverse complement strand
TATCATTATTTTAAATAATAATCAAGAAAATAATTAATTAAATATAAAAAAAGATGTTGAACAGATTAGTAATCTATCAACACCCAAAATACAAATATTTTTATTCGTTTATATATTTTTCTAAAACTTTATCCCACATTCCATTTTGTTTCATAATATATTCGAGTAAATCTCTCACAGCACCTTGACCTCCAGCTTTAATTGAAGTATATTTAACAATTTTTAAAATTTCTTCTACCGCATCTGAAGGACAGGCTGGAAGAGCGACCTTCTTCATAAGTCCCATGTCATTTATATCATCACCCATATAGGCAACATTAGAAAAATCAAAATTTATTTTATCAAGTAGTTCTTTTAAATCCCTTGTTTTATTTTTAGATCCTTGAATTATATATTTTATTCCCAATTCTTTAGCTCTTCTTTCAACTATATTAGAACTTTTTCCAGTTAATATTGCAACTTCTCCACCATATTTTATCCAATTTACAATGGCAAAACCATCTCTCACTGAAAAGGACTTTAATTCATTGTTATGATTATCAATATATAAGTTACCGTTTGTTAAGGTACCATCTACATCAAGAACTAAAATTTTTATATTATTCATTTTCTCACCTATTTTTTTAATAAATTTCTGTACTCTTCTAAAGTAATTTTATTAGAATTAATTTTTAATTTTTTTAAATTATTTGCATAAGAAAAGTTTATATTCGAACTCAAAGCATTTATATGAGTAATTGCTATTGCTAATCCATCAGCCGCATCATCAGGTTTTGGTATATCGTCTAAAGCCAAAAATTTTTGTATCATTTGTTGAATTTGTCTTTTATCAGCCTTTCCATAACCTGTTATTCCAATTTTAACTTGAAGTGGAGTGTAGCTTGTTATAGGAATATTTTTTTGTTTGGCGCTTAGTAAGACTATACCTCTTGCTTGTGCAACAGAAATAACAGTTTTATTATTTTTAAAATAGAAGAGGTCTTCTATTGCCATGTAATCAGGTTTATATCGACTGAGAATATCATTCAAAGCTTCAAAAATTAAATTTAATCTATCTTCCATTTTTAAATCTTTAGAAGTAGTTATAACACCGTAGTACACAGCAGTATATTTATTTTTTTCAAAGTCTACAATACCATAACCTACTATTGCAGTACCTGGATCAATTCCAATAACTCTCATTATATATCCCTTACATACTCAACTTTCTGATTAGATGATAGACTAACTATTATATCAGAAATATTATTTCTTCCTTTCATGCTTACAGTGAAGATCACCAGATTACTTTCTAAGTCCTTGTCTATTTTTGCTATTCTTATAGATTTTTCTCTAAATACTTCGTAGCATGATAACATAACATCTGTCAGATCATTTTCACATTCATATTTTATTTCAAAAGTTATAAGTCTTGATTTTTTAATTAACTTAGATTCGATTTTTTTGAATGAAACCATAACTATAAGCATAAAAAATATAGCAACTAAGGCTATATTATGAAAGCCCCAGCCTATACATAAACCAACACAGCCAGTAGCCCAAATACCAGCAGCGGTTGTCATACCACCTATAGTTTCTCCCTTATCTTTCATTATGCTACCAGCACCTAAAAAACCTATTCCACTTATTACTTGTGCTCCCAATCTCCCAAGTGCTAGGTTAAGACCTGTAGAGCCATATTGAAGTAATAAGTTTATTCTAAGCTGGTCTTCTATCATAGAAACGATTGCAGCCCCAAAGCAAACTAATATATGTGTTCTAAATCCCGCAGGACGGTTATTTTTTTCTCTTTCAAATCCAACAATACCTCCAAATACAATCGCAAGAAATACTCTGAAAAATACTATTGGCAAAGATAATTCGCTTACAAAACGATCTTTTACAAATTCTTGTATAAATATATCCATAAAAAAACTCCTTTACACTAAGTTATTTTTTGAAATTATGTTATCTAATATTATAACATATATTTTAACTTAATACAAAGGAGTAAAACTTTCTTTTCTCATAGTTTCTATACTCTTAAATTTTATTTTAAATTCAATAATTTTATGAAAACTGGATTAAGAAAAAACTAGTTTTCAATAACTAGAAATTTTTAGTTTTGGCTAGAGAAGCTAAAATCCTTATATGCTCATAAGTTGTTCCACAACAGCCGCCTAAAATATTGATTTTTTTCTCTTTTATAAGTTCAGACAAATAATTCCCCATTTTTTCTGGGGTTTCAAGATAATTTCCATTTTTATCTGGGAGTCCAGCATTAGGATGAAGTGATATAAATTTATCAGTAATCATATGGATTTTCTCTGCTAAGGGCACTAAATTTTTTGCTCCGAAAGAGCAATTAAGACCAAAAGATAAAATAGCTGGTCTATCTAAATTTAAGATTAGTGATTCAATACTTTCGCCTGTTGATAAATTACCATTTTTATCAACCGTAGCAGAAAGACATAAAGGCAAGTTTATTTTTTGTTCTTCAAAAACTTCTTCTGCAGCTAGAACAGCAGCCCTGGCATTCAATTCATCAAAGATTGTTTCAATGAGTAAAGCATCCACCCCACCATTAATAAGACCTTGTATTTGCTCTTTATATGTCTTCTTCATATTGATAAAATGATAATTTTTTTCATAAGAAAATTTTCCTATGATAGGGCTTAGGCTTTTATTCGTAGGACCTATAGAACCAAAGATGTAGACTTTTCTTTTAGCTATCTTTGTCGCTTTTTTTGCTATTTCTGCTGCTTTTTTAGCAAGCTCAAAAACCTTATCTTCAAAGCCATATTTTTTTAAAGAAATTGCATTACAATTAAAACTATTTGTTTCTATTATATCAGCTCCAGCCTCTATATATTTCTCGTGAATTTCTTGAATAACATCAGGTCTAGTTTCATTTAATATGTCAAAACAGGTCTTAGATTTCCCAAGAAAATCATTTTCAGAGAACTTATATTTTTGTAGGACAGTCCCCATTGCCCCATCCAATATTAATATTCGTTCTTTTAATTCGTTATAGAGCATATAAGACTCCTTATAATATTTCTATTTCAATGTTATTAAATCTTTATTATATATTTTTTTATTATTTCGAAAGCAACTTCAGGAAAGTCGTTAGATAATAGACCTATAGCTGATAAGATATATAATTTATCAATTAAAAAATCTGCGTACTTGGGTTTTAAATTTAAGTCATCTTCTTTATAGAGAGCCACATCTAATATTTTTTTTGGATTCCTACTATTGGCTATCACTCCACCTGTACCTATTATATATTTAACTTCAGTTAAATCTTTTCCACTTTGAGTAAAAATAGTTCCCATTGGGGAATAAATACATTCTATAACTCCAGCATGACGGTTAGTTGCTATTTCTGTGCAAATCATAGCCATCATTTCATTAAATAATATATCTTCTTCTTGCTTGGCAATAAAATCTGGGTTTTGTTCTCTAAATTTAAATTCTTCTCTTATGTCTATTTTTGATTCTTTAATTCCTAGGTATTTTCTTATTTTATTTAAAGTTGTAGCTTCATATAATGCCATAGCTGAATAGCTCATACCTAAATCTCCCTCAACGGTTCTTTTACAATATGGTTCTTCAAGCCCTTTAAGCTGAATATTATTAGACTTAGGACTTCCTTTTCCTATTGAGTGAACATCAGTTGTAGCTCCTCCTATATCAACAACTAATACATCTCCAAAGCCTTTTTGTAATTTAGTTCCTTTGGCAAAGAGTTCTGCTGCCTTCATAACAGCTGCTGGAGTTGGCATTATTATACTATCTACTAAATTTTGAACATTTTCCATTCCTTTAGCCTTTACAATATTCTTCATAAAGACTTCTCTTACAACTTCTCTTAATTTTTCTGCATTTATTTTATTTACAACTGGCATTACATTTTCTGTTAAATAATAGTCGATCTTATTTTTTTTAAAAATTTCCTCTATTTCTTCCTGAACTTCCTCATTTCCAGCTACTATAATAGGTTTTTTTAAATTTCCTTCAGCAATAATATTAGCATTTTTTAAAATATATTCTCTATTTCCACCATTAGTTCCTCCAGAAAGAACCAGGATATCATAATTTGTATTTTTAATTTCCTCTATATCACTTTGACTAAGCTTAAAAGCATAAGTTTTAATTACTCTAGCACCTGCACTTAAAGAGGCAATTTTAGTAGCCTTTGTTGTTAAATCTGGAACCAAACCTACGGCTATTATTTTTAATCCTCCTGCAGCGGATGAACAAGCGTTTCTATACTTAAATTGATATTTATTTTCTCCGATTTTTTTATCTAAAAGTTCTATCAATTTTTTATATGCTTTATTAAAACCTAGAGTTACATCATCTTTGATTGTTGTTAAGGCTCTTGCCGTAGCTGAAATTTCACTACTTGATAAATTTATAGCAGTTAACTTTGTGTAAGTACTTCCAAAATCTATAGCTAAATATAGTTCAACCATTTATCTCTCCTTATGTACTATGTTAAATTTAAATCTTTTTTCAAATCTTCAATAGTTATTTCTATTTCTGTCCCAGGCTTATATATTCTATTAAAGCCAATTATTTTAAATCTTTTTTCAATATCTTCCCACTTTTCGCTGCCAGTGCCTATATTTCCACCAACGTATAAGAGAATATCATCTAAGCCATATTCTCTACATTTTTCACGCATACCTTGACAATCAAGTTCACCATAGCCATAAATAGAAGAAACAATAATAGCCGCTGCATTTGCCTCTAAGGCAGCATTGATAAAATCAATTTGTGGAGAAAGTACGCCAATATTTATTACATCAAAACCATTTTCTTCAAGCTTATGGTGGATAATTTTATTTCCAACGGCATGGCAATCAGAACCAATAACTCCTATTACAACCTTATTATTTTTCATACCAAATATTCCTCCAATAAAAAATTAAGAAATAGTATTTACCTTATTTAATTCATTATATAATAAATTATATAATATTCAAATTTTTTTCATTCCCATAGGGGTATAAAAAATATTGAAATAAAAAATAAAAAGTTTTGAAACAAGTTTAAAATAAAAAAGGTGACCTATTGTCACCAGATTTAAAATTATTTTATTAGATATAGCAGTAATGAGCAAAGTATAAATAAAAAAGCAACAACTTCAGTAGCTTTTGCTAAAGGTCCTCCATCTTTATCAATACCAAAAATTGTATTAGATGAACCAAGCCCCATACTTGCAGTCATACCATGACTTCTATCAGGTTGTATAAGTACTAATACAATAAGAACAAATGCAAAGATAAAAAGAAATATAGTTAGTAATGTTTGCATAATTTCCTCCTAAAAGATTTTTTTACTATATAAGTCTATCATAAATCTAAAGAAATTTCAAATTATAAAACAAGAAAACAATATGAAATAGAAATTAAAATTTATATGTTTAATATAAATAGAATAAAAATTAAATTTTAATTTTTGGGTAAAAACAAATTCTGTAGATTAATTTCTGGTTCTGTGATGGCATAAAGACGAAGCTTTTGAAAATCCAACTCCTATATTTTATTTATTTACTCACATTTAAAATACATCAAATTTATATTTTTTATATATTAAAAAAGAAAAGGAGAATTTCTCCTTCTCTTAACTCAAATAAAATATTATTATTTAATTATCCAACAAATATACTTGTAAAAGTTTGGATTATAACAGCATTAAAGAAATCTATAAATAGAGATCCAACTAGAGGCACAACAAAGAAAGCTTTAGTAGAAAAACCATTTACTGAAGTAAAAGCTTCCATATTTGCTATTGCATTTGGAGTTGCTCCCATTCCAAATCCACAGTGTCCTGTAGCCATAACAGCTGCATCGTAATCTCTTCCCATAAGATTGAAAGTTATAAAGTAAGCAAATAATCCCATTACAACTGTTTGAGCTAGTAAAATAGTTATTAGAGGAAGTGCTAAATCAGCTAATTGCCATAACTTCATACTCATTAATGCCATAGATAAGAATAGTGATAGACATACATTACCTACTATTGAGATTTCATTTACTGGAGTCTTTTTAGAAGAACTATCAATAATATTTCTCATTATAGCAGCTATTAACATAGGTATTAAATATGCAGGTAAAGCTAGTCCATAACTCTTAATAATAGGAGTAATAGTAGCACCAAGTCCCATTGCAATACCAATCAAACAAACAGCTCTGAAAATAGAAGCTTCTGTAACTTTTTCTTCTTCAACAGCAGATACTTGTTCTTTTCTATCATCTTTACAAACTAATTTGAATTTTTCCATAAGTCTTTTTGCTATAGGTCCACCTATGATACATCCAGCAACCAAACCATAAGTAGCTGAGGCAACAGCAACGACAGTAGCTCCTACAACTCCTCTTTCTTCTAAGTAAGGTCCAAAAGCACCAGAAGTTCCGTGTCCTCCTGTTAAAGGTATAGAACCTGCAGCTAATCCTATTCCAGGATTTAATCCAAAAACTTTAGCTAAAGCAACCCCAACTCCATTTTGAAGAGTAACTAATATGATGGCTGCAAACAGGAAAATAGCAACAGCAACTCCACCTTTTTTTAGTAGAGAAAAACTTGCTAAGAATCCTACAGAAGTAAAGAAAACAACCATAAAGAAGTTTCTTAAATTAGAATCAAAATTAAATGTTATAATTTCCATACTGTGTCCTACTAGCATAATTAAAGAGAATAATAAACCTCCGATAACTGGAGCAGGAATAAAGTATTTTTGTAATACACTTACTTTTGACTTAATCCAAGTTCCTAAAAGTAATAAAACGATTGCTAGACCTAAAGTTTGATACATATCCAATGCGATCTCTCTCATAATAAAAAACCTCCTGTCATAATAAATCATAATAAAAATTTAAAAATTTATAACTAATAGTACAACAAAAAAAAACAATAGTCAATAAAAAGTTTAGAAAAAAAATATTTGTTTTTAATTTAAACTCAAAAGTACAAAAAAAAAACAGTAAAAAACTAGAAATATCGAAAATTATATAGATAATATATATTAAAGTGATATATTTATAAATAAAAATAATAATAGTACTTGATAAAAAAAAGATATTATACTATTATAGTACTGTATAATAATTAAGAAATAATTTAGTTAAAAGAGGTGTGAGAATGAGTTACTACATAGGTATAGATCTGGGAGGAACAAATACCAAGATAGGAGTTTTGGATTCAGGCGGTAATATAGTTAGTTTAGGCGGAATTAAAACAGATTCTAATAATATGATAAAAAGTTTAGAGCAGATATGGAGTGAAGCTAAGCATTTACTAAAAAAAATTAATTTAAAGGAGGAAGCTGTTAAAGGAATAGGGATAGGCATACCTGGTCCAGTTATCAATGGCAGTATAGTTACTTTTTTTTCAAATTTTAACTGGGAAAAAAATGTGAATTTAAAAAAAGAGTTTGAAAGAATAACAAATATAGAAACTAGAATAGCAAATGATGCGAATATAATTGCACAGGGAGAAGCTATTTTTGGGGCTGCTAAAAATAAAAAGTCATCCATAACAGTAGCTATAGGAACTGGAATAGGAGGAGGAATCTTTCTTAATGGAAATCTAATTTCTGGAAATACAGGCGTAGGTGGAGAAATAGGACATATGAAATTAGAAAAAAATGGGAGATTGTGTGGCTGTGGTCAGAGAGGTTGTTTTGAGGCTTATGCCTCTGCTAAATCATTAATAAAAGAGGCAAAAGAAAGATTAAAAAATGATAAAGATAATCTATTATTTAAAGAAATAGAGGGAAATATTGATACTCTAGAAGCCAAACATATATTTGATTGTGCTAAAAAAGGAGACAAATTCTCTCTGGAATTAATAGATTATGAAAGTGAGTATCTAGCTATGGGTATAGGTAGTTTGCTCAATATTATAAATCCAGAAATTTTAGTTATAAGTGGAGGTATATCTCTGGCTGGAAATATCTTATTAAATGCTGTTAGAGAAAAGTTAAAGCTTTTTTCTATGCCTCCAGCACTTGAAAATTTTGAATTGGTATTGGGGGAATTAGGTAATGAAGCAGGAATAAAAGGGGCAGCAGCGTTATTCTACAGTGATAAAAAATAAAGTTTTATTATCGGGTGTAAAAAAAATTCATTTTTTTACTTTAAATATGTTTTAATAATTAAAAAGTATTGACAAAAATAAATAAAAAGTTTATATTAAGGTAAAAGATGTTTTGTTTTTTTTATATCTTTTGTTCAAATAAAAAAATAATTATTTATTTTTAGGAGGGTAATATGAAAAAAATTGGTTTATTGTTAGGTTCAGTAATATTAGCGGCTAGTCTTGTAGGATGTGGAGAAAAAAAAGCTGAAACAGCAGCAGCTCCAGTAGACAAATTGCCTATAGGTTTAACAGCTTATAAATTTGATGATAATTTTATAGCATTATTTAGAAAGGCTTTTCAAGTTGAAGCAGATGCAGCAGCAGATAGATTTAATTTAACTATGATTGACTCACAAAACAGTGTTGCAACTGAAAAAGAACAAATTGAAGCTGTATTAGAAAAAGGAGTAAAATCTTTTGCTATCAATCTAGTTGATGCTTCAGCAGCAGATGGAATTATTAACTTATTGAAAGAAAAAAATGTACCAGTTGTTTTCTACAATAGAAAGCCATCAGATGAAGCTATAGCTTCTTACGATAATTTATTCTATGTAGGAATAGATCCTAATGCACAAGGAATAGCTCAAGGAGAATTAATTGAAAAATTATGGAAAGAAAATCCAGCTCTTGATTTAAATGGAGATGGAGTTATTCAATATGTAATGTTTGAAGGAGAACCTGGACATCCAGATGCAGTTGCTAGAACTAAATACTCAATATCTACTCTTAATGACAAAGGAATAAAAACAGAAATGTTACACCAAGATACAGCTTTATGGGATACTGCAATGGCAAAAGATAAAATGGATGCTTGGTTATCAGGACCTAATGGTGCAAAGATAGAATTTGTTATCTGTAATAATGATGGAATGGCTTTAGGAGCAATAGAATCTATGAAAGCTACAGGAAAAGTGCTTCCAGTAGTTGGTGTGGACGCTTTACCAGAAGCTTTAGTTAAAATAGAAGAAGGAGAAATGGCAGGAACTGTTCTTAACGACGCTAAAGGACAAGCATCAGCTACTTTCAAAATGGTTGCTAATTTAGCAGAAGGAAAAGCTCCAACTGAAGGAACTGACCTAAAATTAGATAACAAAATTATATTAATTCCAAGTATCGGAATAGATAAAACAAATGTTGCGGATTTCAAATAGAAATAAAAAAATAAAATAAGTATAAAGGGGCTGTTGCATTTAAAGATTTCATCAGTTTTGTGGTCATGCCCAAATAATCAAAAGAGCTTTTTATTAAGCTTTTGAGATATTTAGGCTACTAAGGAAAACTTTAAAAATCAAATTTGCAATAGCCTCTTTTTAAAAATTAGAAGTAGAGGTAGATATGGAAAATTTGAAATATATACTTGAAATGGAGAATATCTCTAAGGAATTTCCAGGTGTAAAAGCCCTGGATGGAGTGCAATTGAAATTGAAACCTGGTTCAGTTCATGCTCTTATGGGAGAAAACGGAGCAGGAAAATCAACACTTATGAAGTGTTTATTTGGAATTTATGAAAAAGACAGTGGTAGAATTTTATTAGATGGAGTAGAAGTAAATTTTAAATCTACAAAAGAAGCTTTAGAAAACGGTGTTTCTATGGTTCATCAGGAATTAAATCAAGTTTTACAAAGAAACGTTTTAGATAATATCTGGCTTGGTAGATACCCTACAAAAAGTGGGTTCATTGATGAAAAAAAGATGTATGAAGATACAATTAGTATCTTTGAAGATCTTGATATAAAAGTTGATCCGAGAAAAAAAATTGCTGACCTAGCTATAGCAGAAAGACAAATGATAGAAATAGCAAAGGCAGTTTCATATAAATCAAAAGTTATAGTAATGGATGAGCCAACTTCATCTTTGACTGAAAAAGAAGTTGAACATCTATTTAGAATAATAAGAAAATTACAAGAGAATGGTGTTGGAGTAATATATATATCACATAAGATGGAAGAAATAAAAATGATTTCAGATGAAATTACTATCTTAAGAGATGGGAAATGGATTTCGACAAATGATGTTACTAAAATAAGTACCGAACAAATAATAAGTATGATGGTTGGTAGAGATTTGACTGAACGATTTCCTAAAAAAGATAATGAAGTTAAAGAATGTATATTAGAGGTAAAAAATTTAACAGCTCTAAATCAACCTTCAATAAAAGATGTGAGTTTTGAATTATATAAAGGAGAAATTTTAGGTATAGCAGGTCTTGTTGGTTCTAAAAGAACAGAAATAGTGGAAACATTATTTGGAATAAGACCTAAGGAAAGTGGGGAAATTCTTCTTCATGGAAAAGAAATAAAAAATAAAGATCCCAAGGAAGCTATAAAAAATGGCTTTGCTTTAGTAACTGAAGAGAGAAGAAGTACGGGAATATTTGCAAAACTAGATATAGCCTTCAACTCTATTATATCTAATTTAGATAAGTATAAAAATAAATTTAATTTGTTAAAAAATTCAACGATAAAGCAAGATACACAATGGATAATTGATAGTATGAGAGTAAAAACGCCTTCTCAAACGACTAAGATAGGCTCTTTATCAGGTGGGAACCAACAAAAGGTAATTATTGGTAGATGGCTACTTACAGAACCAGAAGTTTTAATGCTAGATGAGCCAACAAGAGGAATAGATGTTTTAGCTAAATATGAAATTTATCAACTTATGATAGAGCTAGCCAAAAAAGATAAGGGAATTATAATGATTTCTTCTGAAATGCCTGAACTTTTAGGAGTTACAGACAGAATTTTGGTTATGAGTAATGGAAGAATGGCTGGAGTTGTAAAAACTTCAGAAACAAATCAAGAAGAGATAATGGAATTATCTGCTAAATATCTATAAAATAGTTAAGGAGAGTATTATGTTAGCAAGAACAAAAGATGGAAAAATAAATTATAAAAAGATAATAATAGAAAGTGGACTTTATCTTGTTTTATTTTGTATGCTTATAGCAATAATAATTAAAGAGCCAACTTTCTTAAGTATAAGAAACTTTAAAAATATTTTGACTCAATCGTCAGTAAGAAGTATTATAGCACTTGGAGTAGCGGGTCTTATTGTAACACAAGGAACAGATCTTTCAGCTGGTAGACAAGTTGGACTTGCAGCCGTTATTTCAGCAACACTTTTACAATCTATTACAAATGTAAATAAGGCATTTCCACAATTAGGAGAATTTTCTTTATTTACAACAATACTGATAGTAGTTATTGTAGGAGTTGTAATCGCATCTATAAATGGTGTTGTTGTAGCAACTTTAAATGTTCATCCCTTTATAGCGACTTTAGGAACAATGACAATAGTCTATGGTATAAATTCTCTGTATTACGATAAAGCTGGAGCAGCTCCAATTTCAGGTTTTGTAAAAAAATATAGTCAATTTGCACAAGGTAGTATAGACATAGCAGGATATACAATTCCATATTTAATAATATATGCTGCCATAGCAACAGCTATAATGTGGATTTTATGGAATAAAACTAAATTTGGAAAAAATGTGTTTGCTGTTGGTGGGAATCCTGAAGCTGCAAAAGTATCTGGAGTAAATGTGTGGCTAACAATAGTTGGAATATATGCTCTGTCTGGTGCTTATTATGCCTTTGGTGGATTTTTAGAAGCTGGACGTATAGGTTCAGCAACAAATAACTTAGGTTTTATGTATGAGATGGATGCTATAGCAGCCTGCGTTATAGGAGGAGTTTCTTTCTATGGAGGTGTGGGGAAAATTTCCGGTGTTATAACTGGAGTTATTATTTTGACAGTTATAAACTATGGTTTAACCTATGCAGGTGTAAGCCCTTATTGGCAATATATTATAAAAGGTATTATAATAATTGCGGCAGTTGCATTTGATTCTATAAAATATGCTAAGAAAAAATAAAAGTTCTGTGCCAGATGATATTAATGAAAAAAATTAAATAAATTTATATAGTTCCAGAAAAGTAAAGTCTGGAACTATTTTTTAGTTTATAGATTAGTTTTTATTAATATTCATTTTTAAATTTAGAAAATTTTTGTAACTATAAGCAATATTTTTAATATTAAATTTGTTAAAAAAATTTAAAATTAAAACTACCTGTATTTTAATATAGTATATTTTTTATTAAAAATATAAAAATTTGTTGATTCTTTCTATATGCTGTATAATATAAGCATAGCAAAGTAATTTTTTGGTTAGGAGGGATGAGATATGTCAAAAAAATTAATTAAGCTTTTTGTATTTATGTTTTTACTATTGGTAACAAATATTGCAACTTTAAGTGCTGAAAAACTTTATCAAGGTTTGGGAAAATCTTCTAATTTTAGAGTGGGTCCTGGAAAAGACAATAAAGGTGTACAAGTGTATAGTTTAAATTATGTTACAGCTGCTACAGTTTTTGATGAAAATGGGAAAATAGTAAATGTCTATGTAGATATATTAGAATTATCAACTCCTAACTATCCAGGAGAAAATGCACCACATTTTTCTGGTTGGCCCGGTGTGCAAGGTTATAATGTTGTAGATCATAAAACTAAAGAAGTGATTGGTTTATCTACAAATACAGTAGAAAGTGCAACTGATGAAGTTGAAAATTGGGTAACAAAAAGAGAAAGAGGAAAATCTTATGGAATGAATTGGACAGAACAAATGGACTTTTTCCAAGAATTTTTCAGGGGAAAAACAATAGGTGAACTTGAAGCATGGTTTGCTAAAAATACTTCGGATGTGAACGGAAGACCTTTAAAGGCAGATAGTAAAAATGAAAAAGATCAGGCCAAATATTCAAAATTAACAGAAGCTGAAAAAAAAGAGCTTGCAGATGTAGTTGCAGGTGCAACTATGAGTTTAAAGGATAGCCACGGAGATATTTTAGCTGCAATAAAAGATGCATATAAAAATCGTGTTGAAATAAAAAAATAAGAAAATAAAAAATTTTTTGGAGAGGAAAAATGTTAGAATATTTAAGAAGGTACCCTGAGTTTATTTTAATTGCAATGGGGGCTACTTTTCTGGCAGGAGCTATATTTAATTGGTCAGCTATAACTGATTTTAATTCATCAAAAAGAAATCCAATTACAAAACTAACAGTATACCTTTTTGGTATGAAAGGTTATAGGATACTGATGGGTGTTATAGGATTAGTTTTATTAGTAATTCCCATAACTGAGCTTCTAAAGAAATAAAAATTTAAAAGAAAGTGCAGTAAATCTCTTTATATAGAGTTCTACTGCATTTTTTATATGGGAAATTATAAAGTATATTTAAAAACTCTAATAAAAAACTATCTAATATGTAACAAGTTTTTTAAAAGCAACTAATGCTATTATCCTACAAGATTTTTTATAAAAAAAATAAAAAAAATTTTAAAATCAATGCTTTTTTTTATTTATATGGAACAGAAATATTTTTTTAATTGTTATCTAGCAATTTCAGTTCTTTATATGTTAATATTCTTTCAATTAAAAGGAAACAGGAGGGTGTAAAATGAAAAAATTAATAACAATTTTAACTTTAATTTTATGTTTAACAACTATATCAATAGCAGTAGAAAAAGAAATAAAAATAGGCATAACTCAAATAGTGGAGCATCCATCTTTAGATGCTGCAAAAAAAGGAATAGAAAGAGCTTTGAAAGAAAAAGCTGGTGATAAAAATATTAAAATTGAATACCAGTCAGCACAGGGAGATTTTGGAACAGCCCAGTTAATAGCCAAATCTTATGTTACATCCAAGAAAGATTTAATAATTGCAATTTCAACTCCATCAGCACAGGCAGCTTTAAATGCTACTAAAGAAATACCAATAGTTTATACAGCTGTTACAGATGGTCCAAGTGCAGGCTTAAAAGGGGAAAATATAACAGGGACTTCAGATATGTCGCCTCTGGATAAGCAGATATCTCTTATAAAAGAGCTATTACCAAAAGCAAAAAAAGTAGGTTTTTTATACAATCCAAGTGAACAAAATTCACTTATACTTTTAAAAAAATTTAATGAATATGCAAAAAGTGAAAATTTAATTATTGTTGAAAAAGGTGTTAATTCAGTAAATGATATAAATTTAGCTCTTGATTCTTTATTGGGGCAAATAGATGTATTATATATACCAACAGATAATCTAGTTGTTTCAGCAGCTAATCTAGTTTTAAAAAAGGCAGAAAAGAAAAAAGTTCCAGTAATTTCTTCTATAGAAGATATAGTTAAAAAAGGAGCATTGGCAACAGAAAGTATAGATTACGAAAAGTTAGGCTATCAAACAGGAGAAAGAGTAATAGAAATATTGAATGGAAAAAAAGCTAAAGACATAGCTGTAGAAACTTTGAAGGAAACGAAACTTATAATAAATCAAAAATCAGCACAGACTTATAAGATTTCACTTGATAATCCAAAATTAAAAAATGCAGTATTATATTAAACTAAGAAATAGCTTTGTATATACCGTACAAATATTATAAAAAA
>NZ_JAUMYY010000040.1 GCF_030528405.1 Fusobacterium sp. | reverse complement strand
AGCTATGGTTTATGGAAATGGAGTCAGTGGCAAGGGTGCAAAAAAATTACTGGAATATTTAAATTACGAAGTTATACTTATTGATGATAAGTCGGCTCTTCCTTCAGAAGAAGCCTATAAGTACTTAGATGAAATAGAAATTTTTATAAAAAGCCCAGGTATAACTTATAACAAATTAGTAAAAACAGTTCAAGACAAAAAAATAAAAATGATTGATGAGATTGAACTGGCATATAATTATATTGTGGATAAAAAAATAGCAACAAAAATAATAGCAATAACAGGAACTAATGGAAAAAGCACCACAACTGCTAAGATAGCGGAAATACTAAACTTTGTTGGCTACAAAGCAACTTTTGCGGGCAATATAGGAGTTTCTTTAGCAGAAACGGTTATAGATAAACCAGATTTAGATTTTATAGCTTTGGAGCTAAGCTCTTTTCAATTAGAGAATATTGAGAAGTTTAAACCATACATTTCGATGATTGTTAATTTAGGACCTGATCATATAGAGAGATATAATAATTTTAACGAATATTATGACACTAAATTTAATATTCTAAAACAGCAAGATGAAACTTGTTTTTTTATAGAAAATATTGATGATATAGAGATAGAAAATAGAAAAAATTTAATAAAGACGAAAACTATGACAGTATCGAAATCTAAAGAGGCGGATGTGAATGTAAATGATGGAAAAATATTTTTTAAAAAAGAGTATATAACGGATGTAGAAAATTTAAGTCTAAAAGGTATACATAATTTAGAAAATATTTTATTTGTTGTAGCAAGCTCTAAAATTATAGGATTAGAAAACTCAAAGATAAAGGAATTTTTGAGTATAGCTAAGCCATTGGAACATAGGACTGAGTTTTTTCATAGTTATGGTGATGTAAAATTTATAAATGATTCAAAAGCCACAAATATAGACTCGACAAAATTTGCTATAGAGGCAAATAAAGACTGTCTTTTAATATGTGGTGGTTATGATAAGGGAGTTGATTTAAAGCCCTTAGCAAACTTAATAAAGGAAAATGTAAAAAAAGTTTTTCTGATAGGTGTAATTGCAGAGAAAATAAAAAGCTTATTATTAGAAGTTGGTTATGATGAGAAGAAAATATTTATGTTCAATGATTTGGAAACTACGCTTTTATTTTTAAAGGAGAAACTAACTAAGAGTGATAAAGAGATAGTTTTATTATCACCAGCAACATCAAGCTACGATCAATTTAAATCATTTGAACATAGAGGTAAGGTATTTAAAGAATTGGTTTTAAAAATTTTTGGGTAGGTGCAAACTAATGAAAAAAGTTTTGTTAACAACTGGTGGTACTGGTGGACATATATATCCTGCTTTAGCAGTGGCAGATAATTTAAGAGAAAAGGGCGTAGAAGTACTTTTTGTAGGTACGAAGGCAAGAATGGAAAAAGAAATAGTACCAAAAAGAGGATATAGATTTATTGGACTTGATATACCTGTTCCAAAAGGTTTTAAGAATATTATAATTTTTTTTAAGGCTATAAAAACAGCATATAGATTATTAAAAAAAGAAAAACCTGATGCAATAGTAGGCTTTGGTAATTATATTTCAGTTCCAGTTATATTAGCAGGCATCTTACAGGGGAAAAAAATATATTTACAAGAACAGAATGCCAATATAGGTTTTGCTAATAAAATTTTCTATAAATTTGCTAAATTAACATTTTTGGCTTTTGAAAAAACCTATGATGATATTCCTATAAAATATCAAAACAGATTTAAAGTCATAGGGAATCCATTGAGAGTTGAAATAGAAGGATTAAAATATCAAGAAGAGAGAGAGAAATTAGGAATAGCCGAAAATGAAAGATTACTTTTAGTTACAGGGGGAAGTCTAGGTGCTCAGGAGATAAATAACGCAATTTTAAAAAATTGGGATAAATTTTTAAATAATGAAGAAATTGTAGTGTATTGGGCAACAGGTTATGGAAATTATGAGGAAATAAAGAAGCAAGTGAAAAGAAAAAAACAAAAAGATGAAATAAAGCCGTATTTTGATAATATGCTTGAAATAATGGCTGCATCCGACTTGGTAATCTGCAGGGCAGGAGCTTTAACTATTTCAGAACTAATAGAGTTAGAAAGACCATCAATATTAATTCCATATAGTTCAATGAAAGTAGGACAGTATGAAAATGCTAAAATATTGCTGGATAATAAGTCTGCCTATGTATATACAAGAGAACAAATAGATGAGGCCATAGAGGAAATTTTTAGTCTTATCAGAAATAATGAAAGATTAAAAAAGATGAGAGTCAGAATAAAATCACTAAAAAAATCTAATTCAGCAGAAACTCTTATAGCTAATTTAGATATTTGGAGGAGTTAATATAAAATGGAAAAGATTTATTTTATAGGAATAAATGGAATAGGTATGAGCGGTCTTGCAAAAATAATGAAGTGTAAAGGCTATGAAGTTAAGGGAGCAGATATCTGTAAAAACTATGTGACTGAAGAACTTTTGTCTATGGGAATAGAAGTTTTTGATGAACATAATGAAGAAAACGTAAAGGATGTAGATTTTGTTGTTGCATCGACAGCAATAGGAGAAAAAAATCCAGAATATAAATATTCAAAGGAGAATAATATAAAAATTCTAAAAAGAGGGGAATTATTAGCTAGACTTTTAAATAGAGAAACAGGTATAGCTGTTGCTGGAACACACGGAAAAACAACAACAACTTCGATGTTAGCTACTTCAATGTTGACAAAGGATCCTACAATAGTCGTGGGAGGAATTTTACCTGAAATAAAATCTAATGCAAGACCAGGAAAAGGAGAATACTTTTTAGCTGAAGCTGATGAAAGTGACAATTCTTTTTTGTATATGAAGCCCAGATATTCAATAGTGACTAATATAGAGGCAGATCACTTAGATGTACATAAAAGTCTGGATAACATAAAGAAATCATTTATCCAATTTATTAGTCACACTCAAGAAGAAGCTATTTTGTGTATTGATTGCCCTAATGTAAATGCAGTAATAGCTGATTTACCTCAAAAAAATAAGGTGCGAACCTACTCTAAAGAAAATAAAGAAGCTTATATCCATGCTGCTAATATAAGAATAAGGGATGGAAAAACGATTTTTGAAGTGTTTATAGAAGGGAAAAGCAAGGGAGAATATGTTTTGAGTGTACCTGGTGAGCATAACGTGCAGAATGTTTTACCTGTAATATATCTATCTTTGAAATTTGGAGTAGATCCAGAGATTTTAAAAGAAAGTTTAAAAAATTTTAAGGGTTCAAAAAGAAGATATGATGTTTTATATGATGATATTTTAGAAAATGGTTTTGGTAATAAAACAAAAAAAGTAAGGATAATAGATGATTATGCACATCACCCAACAGAAATAAAAGCGACCTTATCTGCTATAAAATCCATAGATGAATCTAGATTAGTAGCTATCTTTCAACCACATAGATATAGTAGGGTTCATTTTTTGATAAATGAATTTAAAGATGCTTTTAAGCAAGTTGATAAGGTAATTTTGCTTCCGATTTATGCAGCTGGAGAAATAAATGAATTTAATATCTCAAGTGAATTTCTAAAGAGCAATATTGAGCATGATAATGTTGAACTTATGGATAACTGGAAGGATATAAAAAAATATGTATCAAGGGTAAAAAAAGATTCTACATATATTTTTATGGGAGCTGGTGATATATCCACTTTGGCTCATGAAATAAGTGAGGAATTGATGGAAATAAATGAAGTAGCAATCTAAAATGAGAAGTATTTTAGAAATTAAGTGATAAATAAAATAGAGGTAGACAATGAAGATTTTTGAGAATCAAGAAATGAAAAATTACTCCAATATGAGAGTAGGAGGAAGAGCAAAAAAACTTATAATTTTAGAAAATAAAGAAGAAATAAAAGAGGTTTTCAAAGAAAATAAAGAAATATTTCTATTAGGAAATGGAACTAATATTCTTTTTACTGATGATTTTATGAATAAGGTTTTTGTATGCACAAAAAAACTAAATAAAATATTTGACCTAGAGGAAGGGTTAGTTAAGGTTGAAGCTGGTGCAAACTTGAAAGAATTGATTGATTTTATGGAGAAGAAAAACTATTCTGGCATAGAGAGTCTTTTTGGGATACCAGGAACTATAGGTGGTTTAATCTATATGAATGGAGGAGCTTTTGGAGTAGAAATTTTTGATAAAATAAAGTCAGTAGAAATTTTAGATGAAAAAGGAGAACTTAGAGAAGTAAAAAAAGAAGATATAACTGTTTCTTATAGAAAGACAGAAATACAAGATAGGGGTTGGGTTATACTTTCAGCTATTTTTGAATTTGAAAAAGGTTTTGACAAAAAAAGAGTATTAGAAATAAAAGAGCTTAGGGAAGCAAAACATCCATTGGACAAGCCAAGTTTAGGAAGTACCTTTAAAAATCCTGATGGAGATTTTGCAGCCAGACTTATTTCTGAAAGCGGTCTTAAGGGAAGGGTAATTGGAGGAGCACAAGTTGCAGAAAAGCATCCTAATTTCATTTTAAATATTAACAATGCGAGTTTTGAAGATATTACTAAAATATTAACTTTAGTAAAAAAAGAAGTTTTAAAAAAATTTAATATAAAATTAGAAGAAGAAATAATTATTGTGAAATAGACTGAAAATCAAAGAATAGAATAATTATGGAGGATTTATGAAAATAGCTGTTTTTATGGGAGGAAAATCTTCTGAAAGAGAAGTATCATTGAGAAGTGGAAAGGCAGTTTTAGCTAGTTTAAAAAGACAGGGCTTTGATGCATATGGAGTAGAGTTAGAGCCTGAAAATGAAATTTTACCATTTCTTCAAAGTGAATATGATTTAGCCTATTTAGTTTTACATGGTGGAAATGGTGAAAATGGGAAGATTCAATCAATTTTAGATATTTTAGGAAAAAAATATACTGGTTCTGGTGTGTTAGCAAGTGCAATTACTATGGATAAGAGAAGAACTAAGATGATAGCAGAAAGTATGGGTATAAAAACACCAGCAACTTTTGATAAAATTGAAGAGATTGATAGATACCCTGTCATTGTAAAACCAGTTGATGAAGGCTCCAGTGTTGGGTTACATGTTTGTACATCTCTTGAAGAAGTTAAAAAAGCAGTTAAACAAATAGAGAAACCAATAATAGAAGAATATATAAAAGGTGAAGAACTTACTGTAGGAGTAATGAATGATAGAGCACTGGGAGTTCTTAAGATAATTCCTAAGGCTGCAGAAATATATGATTATGATTCTAAGTATAAAGTTGGAGGTTCGATTCATGAATATCCAGCCAAAATAGATAATCAAATTTATAAGAAAATTATGCTTGTTGCTGAAAATATACACAAAGAATTTGGAATGAAAGGTATATCCAGAAGTGATTTTATTATGAAAGATAATGAAGTTTATTTTTTAGAAGTAAATTCATCGCCTGGAATGACAGAGACAAGCTTAATTCCTGATTTAGCAACCTTACAAGGATATACATTTGACGATATTATAAAAACAATGGTAGAAACATTTTCTAAATAATTAGAGGAGAAAGAATGTTTATAAGATTAATAATACTAGCCTTATTTTCCTTCTTTATAGCACAGATTCCGAATAAATTTTTAAGCTTAGACTATTTTAATATAGTAGAAATAGAACTTATAGAAAATTCAAAAATGTTACAGACAGAATTGACAAGTTTAAGAAAAAAACTATATAATAAAAACAACTTTGACATTGATTATAAAGAACTTGAGAGAACTTTAAAAAATGATATAAGAGTTAAAGATGTTAATATAGAAGAAATCGGGCTAGGGAAGTTAAAAATAGAAGTTATTGATAAAGACTTCTCATATTATGCCAATATAAAAAAAGATATCTATCTTGTTGACGAAAGAGGAGATGTCTTTGGTTATATAGGAGAAAAAAAGAAAGAATCAGTGCCCTTAATAGTTGCAAAAACCCAAGATGGAATTAAAGAGATGTCTGCTATCTTAAATTTAATACAGGATAGACCCTTATTTAAACATATCTCACAGATTTACAAAAAAAATGAAGACGAATATAGAATAGTTCTTAGAGATGGTGTAGAACTAATAGTAAATAATGAGGTAGATAGAGGAAAATATAAGATTTTAGAAATTCTCTATTCAGAGATGAAAAAGAATAAGAAGATAGAATATATAGATTTAAGATTTGATGATTATATAATAAAATATTTAGGAGATGAGTGAGATGAAAGGCAATGAAATAATTAAATTTGCTTTAGATATAGGCAATCATAGCATAAAATTACTTGCTGGAGAGATGAACTCAAATTGTGATAAAATATCAATATTAGATTATGTTAAATTGAAAAGTAGAGGTATAAAAAAATCAAATATAGAGGATCCAGAAGAGCTATACGAATGTTTAAAAGAAGCAATTGAAAAAATTTCTCAAAAGTTAAATTACCAAGTAGAAAAAATATCTTTAAGTGTAGGAGGAGCAGGGATAGTTTCAGCGACTAGGAATGTGAGATTATCTTTTCAAGAAAGAGAAGTTTTAGAAGAGGATGTTGAAGAACTTTTAGAACAAGCTAAGAAAAAAGTTTTGGGAGCTAGAGATTTAGAATATTATAGAATTTTATATAAAGAGATTTATAATATAAGAGTAAATAATGCAAAAATAGTTAAGCAACCTGTGGGAATGTTAGCTAAAGATCTACAAGCAGATATCCATATAGTATATGTGGATGAATCCTATATAGAAAAATATATAGAAGTAATTAATAGATTAGGACTAGAAGTGGATGAAATCTATTTGAGTTCTTATGTTTCTGCAAAGGGAACTTTGGATGAAGAATCAAAGAAAATGGGAGTTGCTCATGTCGATATTGGTTATGCGACCACAGATATAATACTTTTAAAAAACTATAAGGTGCTACATGCAAAAACAATTCCAATAGGAGAAATCCATTATATTTCTGATATGACTCATATGTTAGATTTAACAAGAGAAGATGCAGTTGAGATTTTGGATAAATTCAAAAGAAAAGAAATAGATAAAGATAATACAATAAGATATGGAGCGAAAAAAGTTTCACTGAGAGATATAAGAGATATAATACAGGCAAGAACAGGAGATATAATAGAGTTTATAACATCAACCATAGAAGGTTCTGGTTTTAATGGTTATCTTGCAAAGGGAATAGTTTTAACTGGTGGCGCAGTTGCAATAGATGGTGTTTCTGAGCAGATAGGTGTCAAATCAGGATATTTGGTGAGAAAAGAACTTCCAATAGAAATAAAAGGTTTAAAAAATGTTTTTTATAGTGATGCAGTAGTTACAGGAATATTT
Organism: Fusobacterium sp.; assembly: GCF_030528405.1. Taxonomy (GTDB): domain Bacteria; phylum Fusobacteriota; class Fusobacteriia; order Fusobacteriales; family Fusobacteriaceae; genus Fusobacterium. Next base: position 7,294 of record NZ_JAUMYY010000040.1, on the reverse strand, counting down.
CTTGAAGATATGGAAAAAGAATATAGAAAATATGTTGAGAGAATAGCTATGGAAGAAGAAAGAGCAAAAGAGATACAAAGTTCAGGCAAAGGCGAAAATTCAGATGAAGAGCTGGATGATATTTTAAATGAAGAAGAAAAAGAAAAAAAAGGTTTATGGGGATATATAAAAGAATTTTTTTAAAATAGAAAATAAAATAAAATTAAAATATAGCTAAGAGGAGGTTCTGTTATGAGCGAAGCAATAAAAAATCTTGTTAGAATAAAGGTCATAGGAGTTGGAGGAGGTGGCGGAAACGCCATAAATGATATGCTCTATTCAGGAGTAACTGGGGTAGAGTATGTGGCAGCAAATACAGACAAACAAGATTTGGATAAATCTTTAGCTGACATTAAACTTCAAATAGGAGAAAAATTAACAAGAGGTTTGGGAGCTGGGGCTGATCCACTTGTAGGAAGGCAGGCAGCAGAAGAAGATATAGAAAAAATTCAAGAACTTTTAAAAGGGACAGATATGCTATTTATAACTGCTGGAATGGGTGGAGGTACAGGAACAGGAGCTGCACCTGTTATAGCTAAGATAGCAAAAGAATTAGACATATTAACAGTTGCAGTTGTTACGAAACCATTTAGTTTTGAAGGGAAAAAAAGAGCTAACAATGCAAGCAGTGGAATAGAACTTTTAAGAGAAAATGTAGATAGTTTAGTTATAATACCAAATGATAAACTTTTTGATCTCCCAGATAAGACAATAACTTTACAAAATGCATTTAAAGAAGCCAATAACATTTTGAGAATTGGTATTAAAGCAGTCGTTGATTTAGTAATGGGTCAAGGCTTTATTAACCTTGATTTTGCAGATATAAGAACGACATTAAAAAATTCAGGTATAGCTGTATTAGGATTTGGAGAAGGAGAAGGAGAAAATAGAGCAATGAAAGCAGCAGAAAAGGCTCTTCTATCTCCACTTTTAGAAAAATCTATTCAAGGGGCAGACAAGATTCTTATCAACTTAATGACTTCGCCAGATGTAGGGCTTCAAGAGTCCCAAACTGTAGCTGAGATAATTAGAGAAGCAGCAGGAAAGAACATTGATGATGTTATGTTTGGTGTAAGTATTGTTCCAGAGTTTACTGATAGAATAGAAATAACTATTATAGCAAATAATTTCAGTGATGAAACAGAAAAAAGTGAACCATTTATCAGTGTAGACTCAAAAAAGACAGAGGAAGTTAAAGAAAAAGTTAAAGAAGAAGAAACTCCAGATTTAGATCTTCCACCTTGGATGAGAAATAAAAAATAAAGTTGTAAAATAGAAAAAATATGATATAATATTCAGTGCCCTGCTCAAAAACAAAAGTGTTTTGGGCAAAAACCATAGGGAGGAGGTAGAAAATATGAAAAAATATGAAATTATGTACATCATTAATCCTACTGTTTTAGAAGAGGGAAGAGAAGCTTTAATAACAGAAATAAATGAGTTATTGCAAGCTAATGGAGCAACTATAGCTAAAACAGAAAAATGGGGAGAAAGAAAACTAGCTTATCCAATAGAAAAGAAAAAATCTGGTTTCTATGTACTAACTACTTTTGAGATTGACGGAGTAAAATTAGCAGAAGTAGAAGCTAAGTTAAACATTATGGAATCTGTAATGAGATATATAGTTGTTAAACTTGACTAATTTTAAGGCAGAGAAAATTATCGTTAATTCTCATAAAGGAGGTAAAATAAATGGCAGAATTTAGAAGAAGAAGAGCTAAATTGAGAGTCAAAGCTGAAGAAATTGATTATAAAAATGTAGAGCTTCTAAAAAGATTTGTATCTGATAAAGGGAAGATTAATCCTTCAAGATTGACAGGGGCAAATGCTAAATTACAAAGAAAGATAGCAAAGGCTATTAAAAGAGCAAGAAATATAGCTCTTATACCATACACTAGAATAGAAAAATAAGAACATATAAATAAGGGGTTGTTGCAAATTAGATTTTAAAAAGTTTTGCTTGTCATCCTAAATATTTCAAGAGTTCAGCAAAGGTTCTTTTGATTATTTGGTATGGCTCCGAAACACCTACAAATCTTTAAATTGCAATAACCCCTTATTTTTAAATATAGGAGAGAAAATGAAAGAAGAGATTTTGGTTTTTGGTCATAAAAATCCTGATACGGATAGCATTTGTTCCAGTATTGCTATGGCAAATTTAAGAGCAAAGCAAGGATTTAATACAGTTCCTTGTCGTTTGGGAGAATTGAACAAGGAAACAAATTTCGTTTTGAATAGAGCTGGGGTAAAGGAACCACAACTTTTAAAGACAGTCAGTGCACAGATAGTCGACTTAAACTATGTTGAAAAAAATACTATATGTATAGAGGATTCGATACAAGAAGCTATGGATTTGATGACTAAGGAAAATTTTTCAAGTTTACCAGTTGTTGATGACAAGGGATACTTTAAAACTATGCTTCATATATCAGATATAGCTAACACTTATTTAGAAATTGATTATTCAGATTTATTTAGTAAATATAATACAACTTTTGAAAATTTGATTGAAGTTTTAAATGGAGAAATAATAAGTGGGACTTATCCAAAGGGAGAAATTTCTACTAATTTAAAAGAAGTTTCAGAACTAGATACAGTTGAAAAAGGTGATATAGTAATAACAACATCTTTAACAGATGGAATAGATAGGGCTATAAATGCAGGAGCTAAGGTTGTAATTGTATGCTGTAAGAAAAATGATTTTATAAGTCCACGTGTGACAGCAGAATGTGCAATTATGGTGGTGAAGCATTCTTTTTTTAAGGCGATTTCACTTATTAGCCAATCTATATCTGTAGGTGGTATTTTAAAAGAGCTTCCTCAAATAAGTTTTTATAAAGAAGATTTTTTACATGATATAAGAAATATTATGAAGGATGCCAGTCAAAATAATTTTCCAGTTTTAGAAAAAAATAGAAAAGTTTATGGAACAATCAGAACTAAACATTTAATAGATTTTAACCGAAAAAAAGTTATTTTAGTTGATCATAATGAATTTTCACAGTCTGTGGATGGTATTCAAGATGCACAGATATTAGAGGTCGTAGATCATCATAAGTTTGCAAATTTTCAAACAAATGAAGCAACTAAAATTCGTACAGAAGCAGTGGGTTGTACATCTACTATAGTTTATTCTTTATATAAGGAAGCTAATATAGTACCTGATGAAAAAATGGCAATTTTAATGCTCAGTGCTATAATATCTGATACTTTGTTATTTAAATCTCCTACTTGTACAGCTAAAGATATTGAAACAGCAAGGGAGCTATCACAAATAGCAAAAATAAAAGATATTAAAGAATATGGAATGGAAATGTTAATGGCAGGAACATCTTTTGTAAAGGCAGCGATGCGAGATATAATAAATCAAGATAAAAAAGTTTTTGCTGTGAATGATAGTGAAATAGCTGTAGCTCAAGTAAATACAGTTTCAATAGAAGAATTGTCTGAAAGAGAAGAAGAAATAAAAATAGAAATAGAACATGAAATAGGGAAATATGGATATTCATTATTTTTATTTGTAATAACAGATATTATAAATTCTAACTCTCTAATATTTGTTTATGGGAAAAAAATAGATTTAATAGAAGAAGCTTTTCAAAAGGAGATTAAAGAAAATAAGTTTATGCTTGAAAATGTAGTATCTCGAAAAAAACAAATTATACCTCATATAATGGCAAGTGCTCAGAATGCCTAAAATTTTTATGCCTTTTTAATTGAAATAATATGTTGAAAATAACTGGTACTAAAAAAAAGAAAAAAATAATAAAAATTTTTACAAAAAAGCTTGCTTTTTTTTAATAAATAGTATATTATAAACAAATAAAAAATGGAGGGAAAATATGTTATTATTAGCTAACTTAATTATTATTAGTATAATTATAATTATGGTGATTATTATAAATATAATCAGCACTTTTTTAAATACTAAAATTTCAAAGTTAGGTAATATAAGTTATAAACAGAGCCTTTAGTTAAAATGATTTAAAATTTATGTTTATATTTACACAGCCTGACAAGGCTGTTTTTTTTATACAAAAAATAATAAAATATGTTTTATTTAAAGTTTAAAAATTTTTTAATGATTTTGAAAGAACTATGTAGAGCTTATATTCCCAAAATTAAATTTTATAATTAACTACAGAAAAGGAGATGTAAAAAATGAATTTTTTAAATCGTATGAGTGATGTAATGGGGAAATATTTTGTATGGTTAATATTATTAGTTGCTATGTCTGCTATGTTGATTTCAGAGCCCTTTGTATTTATTTTAAAATATAGAATATTTGGACAATCAATCATTACGCTTGGATTAGGGGTTATAATGTTTGTTATGGGACTTACTATGAAGAAGGAAGATTTCAGAGTTGTGATAACAAGACCAAGAGATATAATGATAGGTTGCATAGCGCAGTTTACAATAATGCCCTTAATAGCATTTTTATTAGCAAAAACAATGAATTTACCGCCAGAATTAGCAGTTGGTTTAGTATTGCTAGGAACTTGTCCTGGAGGTACAGCAAGCAATGTTATGACTTATTTAGCAAAGGGAGATGTTGCATTATCAGTGGGAATGACAGCAGTTTCAACTCTTTTAGCGCCATTATTGACACCAGCATTGACATATATGTTAGCAGGTCAATGGATAGATATAAATGCATATACTATGATGATAGATATTTTAAAAATTGTGGTTATACCTATATTATCAGGAATGTTATTGCATCATTTTTTTGATAGAGCAATACAAAGAGTAAAGAAAATTTTAGTAATGATACCAATTTTGGTAATAGTTTTAATAATGGGGCTTTGCGTGGCGCCAAATAAAACAAATTTAATAAACTCTGGTTATCTGTTAATATTAGCTGTATGTTTACATAATTGGATAGGTTTTCTACTTGGCTATACAGTCGGTAAATTTACAAATATGAATGATGAAAAGAAAAAAGCTCTTTCAATAGAAGTAGGTTTACAAAACTCAGGATTAGCAATAGGTTTATCAGGTCAATTTATGAATCCTCTAACGGCTTTGCCAGCAACTTTGGCAACAGTAATACATCAGATATCAGGTTCTTTGCTTGCAAGTGTATTTTCAGGGGGAAAGTTTTTAAAATCACAGAGAAGATAACTTAATTATAGTAAAAATAGATATAAATTTTATAAAGGAGTTAATATGCAGAATAAAAATGTATTTTTACCAAGCTATAGCATAGGGGAAACTGTTTATAAAGAGGTAGCTAAACTGTGTTTGGCATATGGGAAAAAAGTTGTTTTTATAGGTGGTAAAACTGCCTTAGAAAAAGCAGCAGATTTAGTCAAAGAAGAATTAGATAAAGAAGGAATAGAAGTTTTAGGAATATTGTGGTATGGTGGAGAAGCAGCCTACGAAAATTCAGAAAAACTTAAAAAAGAAAAGGTAGTTCAAGATGCAGATATCATATTTGCATTTGGTGGAGGGAAAGCTCTTGATACATGTAAGGTTTTAACAGGTCAAATGGGGAAATATCTATTTGCATTTCCAACAATAGCTTCAACTTGTGCTGCAATAACAGCAGTATGTGCAATGTATAAATTAAGTGGAGAGTTTGATAGCTTATATTGGCGTCCAAGACCAGCAGAACATACTTTTATTAATACAAGAGTAATAGCTGAAGCACCAGATAAATATTTATGGGCAGGAATAGGGGATACTTTAGCAAAGGCATATGAACCAGAATTTTCATCAAGAGGAAGAGAACTTGACTACTATAATTCTTTAGGAGTAGCTTTATCTAAACTTTGTGTTGAACCTTTATTGAAATATGGTTATAATGGTTTAATGGATTGTCAAAATAATAAAGTCTCTAAGGAGTTAGAAGAAGTCATTCTGTCAATTATAATTAACACAGGTATAGTGTCAAATCATGTAAATAATGACTATAATAGTTGTGTAGCTCATGCTTTGTGCTACGGTTTTACTACTCTTCCAAAAGTTGAACATAAGCATTTACATGGTGAAATAGTTTCCTATGGTGTATTAGTTCAAACTATGCTAGATAATAAAATAGAAGAATTAGAAAATTTATTATCCTTTTATAAGGCAATTGCACTGCCTATATCATATAGAGATTTTAGTGTTAGTTGGGAAGAGATGTCATCTGTGTTTGAGAAAGCTATTTCGGTGAATGATATAAGAGTTGCAGCTGTTGAGATAACTAAGGAGAAATTAGAAAAAGCAGTTCGAGATTTAGAAGATTATTTAAAGAAAATATAGATAGGAGAAGAAATGATAGATACTAAAAAAATTTGGATGAATGGAAAATTTATAGAACATGATGAGGCTAAGATACATGTGCTTTCTCATGTAGTACATTATGGAAGTTCTTTTTTTGAAGGGATAAGAGTATATAAAACCGAAAAGGGTCCTGCAATTTTTAGATTAAAAGAGCATGTAAAGAGGTTATTTCACTCAGCGAAAGTATACAGAACAATAATACCATATACAGAGGCAGAAATAGAAAAGGCAATAGTAGATACAGTTAAAATAAATGAATTAGAACAAGGGTATATAAGACCTGTTGCTTATAGAGGATATTTTGAGTTGGGAGTTAATCCGCAAAGATGTCCTGTAGAAGTTGCTATAGCGGCTTGGGCTTGGGGAGCTTATCTTGGAGAAGAAGCTTTAAACAAAGGAATTAAAGTGCAGGTTTCTTCTTGGAGGAGACCAGCTTTGAATACTTTACCTTCACTTGCAAAAGCAGGGGGAAATTATCTAAGTTCTCAGCTGATTAGATTGGAAGCACAAGAGAATGGATATGAGGAAGGAATTGCACTTGACTATTTAGGAAATGTGAGTGAGGGAAGTGGAGAAAACTTATTTATGGTAATGGATAATAAATTAATTACTCCAAGTCTTTCATCGTCCGCTCTTGCAGGAATAACAAAGGATACTGTTATTAAACTAGCTAAAAAAATGGGTTACGAAGTTATTGAGCAATCAATACCTAGAGAACTTTTATATATTTGTGATGAATTATTTTTAACGGGAACAGCAGCAGAAATAACTCCAGTTTATTCAGTTGATAATATCCAAGTTGGAAACGGGGATAAGACAGTTACGAAGGCAATACAAAAAGAATTTTTTGATTTAGTAAAAGGAAGACATGAATTTTCACAAGATTTCTTAACCTATGTAAGGTAAAACTAAATAAAACAAAAATTTTAAAAAAATAAGTTGACAAAAAATAATAAAGGTGGTAAGATAACAAATGTCCACT
>NZ_JAUMYY010000039.1 GCF_030528405.1 Fusobacterium sp. | reverse complement strand
AAATTAAAAAACTTAAATTTATTAAAAAAATTAAAGAAATCAAAAAAACTTTAAGAGAAAAAGGCTGGAAAATATAAGGAGAATAAATGTATAAAATTCATTTAAAGTATCTAGTAAATTTTAATTTAATAAAAACTAAATATTATAAAACTAAAAATAATTTAGTATTATTAGGAAAACTAAAAAATAATAAAATTAAAATCTCTGGAGACAATAATTACCTTTATATAGGAAAAAACTCTATTGTCAGAAACACTAACATTATAATCAGAGGAAATAATAATGAATTATATATAAGAGATAATTGCACCATAGAAAATAGTCAAATTATCTTTGATAATGAAAATTCAAAAATATTAATTGGTAAGAATGTGTCTATAGCAAAAGCATTGATTGTTTCTTTAGAACCTTTTAAAATAAGTATTGGAGATAATTGTATGATTTCCTATGAAGTTGAAATAAGGAATACAGACTCTCACATGATTTATGATATAAATACTAATAAAAGAATTAATGAAGGTGCTGAGGTAATAATTGAAAATAGTGTTTGGATTGGAGCACACTCAGTTATTTTAAAAGGAGTAAAAATAAACTCCAATTCAATAATTGCTGCTGGAAGTATTGTAAGCAAAAATGTAAATTCTAATACAATAGTTGCTGGAAATCCAGCAAAAGAAATAAAAAATAATATTTATTGGACAAGAGAAGAAGTAATGAAACGTTAATAATAATTTTAGGTGAAGATAATGAAGAAAAGATTTTTACATATATCTGAAGAATTTGAATATACATGGATAGGTAAAGACAATGGTATGATTCCTATCTATATGCAAATGACAAATAAATATAGTAGTTCAATTTTGACTTGTAACTTAAAAAAAGATCTCCCTGATTCAATACGAGGTATTACTTTTATAAAGGTAAAAAGATTTTTTAATTTTTTACCTAATTTCGCCTACTCTATAAAATTGATTAGAAGAATTAATCTTTTTAAATATTTAATAAAAAATGCTAAAAAAATAGATATTTTAATGTTATTTCATATTTCAAGATGTAGTTATTGGTATTCTTATCTTTATAAAAAAATCAATCCTAAGGGAAAAATTTATGTGAAAGCTGATTTCAATTTAAATGTATATACAAAAGAAGTTAGTATTATAAATTCTTCTTTTAAAAATTTAAGAGAGTTTTTTAGAAAAAAGCGTGAAACCAAAGAATATAGAAAAAGAAAAGCTTTAGTAAAAATTGTCGATTTAATAAGCTATGAAACAATTGAAGCATATGAACAAATGAAAGACGAATATGCTGGTATTGATACAAAAGGAAAAACTATATATCTTCCAAATGGTTATGATGATAAATTTATTGAAAAAATTACAAAAAAATCTTTAAAAGAAAAAGAAAATATTATTTTAACTGTTGGTAGACTTGGAACTAAAGAAAAAAATACAGAATTACTCTTGGAAAGTTTAAAAGAAATTGAGCTAAAAAACTGGCAAGTTATATTAATTGGATCAATTGAAAAATCTTTTATTCCTTTCAAAGATAAATTTTTTAAAGAAAACCCAAAACTTAAAAACAAAATAATATTTACAGGTCAGATAAATGATAAAGAACTACTTTATAACTATTATAATAGAGCAAAAGTCTTTGTTCTTCCTTCAAGATGGGAAAGTTTTGGAATAGTTATGTTAGAAGCAATGGCATTTGGAAATTTTATTATAACTTCAGATACTTGTGCTGCAAAAGACATTACAAATAATGGAAAAACTGGAAAAATTATATCTATTGATTCAAAAGAAGAACTAAAATTAGCATTAAAATCAGTAATTAATGAAAATATAAATCTGGAAAAAAAATATAAAGAAACTTTAAAATATGTTACAAAATTTAAATATTCAGTTTTAATAAATACTTTAGATGAGAGGATACAAGGATGATAAAAATAGGTTTTTGTATTAGAAATTTATATTTAGGAGGTATAGAAAAGTTATTATCTGAATTAATTCTTTCACTTTATCAAGAGAATAAATACGAAATTAGCTTACTAACTAAAGAGAAAACAGACACTTATTTATTTAATTTAGTCAAGGATAAAGTAAAAATTTTTTATTTAGTTGAAAATAATTCTAAAAAAACTTTTTTATCTAAATTTATAAGTTCTATAAAAAAAAGAAAAAGACTCTATGAATTCTCAAAAAACTTAGATATTGTTATTGACTTTTCAAATGGAGATTTTTATAACTATGTTAGAAGAATACAAAATAAAAAAAAGATTGTATTCATACATTCTAGTTATGAATTCTTGAAAAATACTACTCCTGTTGAGAAGATTTTATCAAAATATGACATAATAGTAACAGCAGGAATTGGTGTATTTAAAGAAATGGCTAAAAATAATATTAAAAATCTTTATAACTTAGAAAATATGGTTGATTATTCCAATATTGAAAAAAAATTAAAAGAAAAACTAGATATAAATTTTGAAATTAAAGAAAATTATTTTTTAACTGTATGTAGATTGTATGAAAAGCACAAAGATGTTAAAACTCTGATAGAGGCTTTTTCCTTATATACTGGAGATGAAAAATTAATAATAGTTGGTGAAGGACCAGATAGAAAAAATTTAGAAAAATTAACAAAAGAAAAAAAACTAGAAAATAGAGTTATTTTTCTAGGTGCCATTACGAATCCTTTTGTTTTAATGAAAAATGCAAAAATATTTATTTTATCTTCAAAAGTAGAAGGTTTTGGACTGGTATTAGTAGAGGCTTTATACTGTGGAACTAAAGTTATTTCTTCTGATTGTCCTGTTGGTCCAAAGGAAATACTCGAAAATGGTGAAATTGGTGAGTTGTTTGAAACAGGTAATCCAAGAGATTTATTAGAAAAATTAAATACTAGTATTTCAAAAAAATATGATAATGATAAAATAAGAAATTCTCTTGATAAATATTCAAAAGAAAATTATATAATTGGTTTTAATAATTTAATAAATAAAGTTTTATTCAATTAAAAGAGGGAAAATAGATGAAAAAAATAGGTTTTTGTATTGATTCCTTAGAAATGGGAGGAGCAGAAAAATTATTAGTTGATATTATTAATGCATTGTATGAAACCAAAGATTATGATATTTCGCTTTTAACCAAAGTTAAAAGTAACTCATACTTTTATAATTTAATAAAAAATAAAGTAAATTATTTTTATCTTTTTGAAGGTGAAAAAAAAGATAGTATATTCTTTAAACTAAAAAACTCTATAGAAAAATCTAGAAATTTTAAAAAATTTACAAATAGTGTTGATATAGTAATTGATTTTTTAGATGGTGATTTTCACAAATATATTAAGTCTTTAAAAAATAAAGAAAAAATTATATGGCTTCATCTAAGTTTTAAAAAACTTCAAAAAAATAAAAAAATTGATACCAAAATAACTTCTTATGATAAAATAGTTGTCATTACTGATGCAGCAAAAAATGAAATTTTAACGGAAAGAATAAATATTAAAAATCTCTATAAAATTCCCAATTTTATTGACTACAAAGTTATTGACAATAAGTTAAACGAAAATTTTAAAATAGATCCAACTTTATTAAAAGAATATTTTTTAACAGTTTGTAGGTTAAATGAGGAGCAAAAAGATGTGAAAACTTTAATTGAGGCTTTCTCCAATTATCAAGGAGAAGAAAAACTCATTATAGTAGGAGATGGACCTGATAAAAAAAATTTAGAAAAACTTGTGAAAGAAAAAAAACTTGAAAATAAAATTATATTTCTTGGAACTTTAAATAATCCTTATATTCTAATGAAAAATTCAAAGTTATTCATTTTATCCTCAAAAGTAGAAGGCTTTGGCTTAGTTTTACTAGAGGCATTATATTGTGGTACTAAAGTTATTTCTTCTAATTGCCCTGTTGGACCTAATGAAATACTTAAAAATGGAGAAATTGGGGAACTATTCGAAGTAGGAAATTCTGAAAGTTTATTAAAAAAGATTAATAAATCTCTTTTAACAGAATACAATGAAACTGAAATTAAAGATTCTATTAAAAGATATACAAAAGAAAATTTCATTAAAAACTTTAAGGAGTTATTAAAATGATAAAAGATGGAAAAAAGATCATTGAAAATATTTTTATTTTTTTATTCTTTCTTTATTTATTTTTTTTATCTAGAAGAGGTGGTAATAGTAAAGATAAAATTTCTGTACTATTGATGATAACTGTTATTTTTTATTCACTTAGATATAAATATTATGAAAAATACTTACTTTATAAAAAAGAGATTGTTTCTGGAATAATATATATAGTTTTAGTAATTCTTTCATATTCTTATTCTGATATAAAAAATAATGATAGATTGTATATTCTTACCCATGCAACCTTATATAGTATAGGATTTTTTCTTGTTATCTTGAACTATAATTTAGAAAAAAAATATTTAAAATATATTTTTATAATATTATTTTTATTAACATTACCTCCTATTTTTCGTGGTTTAATTGATTTAATAAGGAACTATGAAATATTAGATTTGTATAGGTTAGAAGGAAGAACCTATACAACATCTTATGCTTTGGAGTTAGGAATATATTTTATAATTATTCTATTTATCTTATGTTACTATAAAAATAAATATATAAGGTTTCTATCATTTTTTTATATTTTAATAATAGTTGTTTTAATCATAGGAACTCAATCAAGAAATACATTTTTAATGTTACCTATAAGTTTAATTTTTATTGCATTTTTGGTAAATTATAAAAAAGGAATTATTATTTTTATAACACTTATGATTGGAATAATAGCGTTAAAAGAACCTTTGGATATTAAGGCTATTAATAGAATAAATAGTACTATTACTTCTATAGAAAAAATTCAAACTGATGCTAGATTTTTATTATTTAAAGAAGGCATAGAAATAAGTAAGAAAAATATCTTAAAAGGAGAAGGATTCTTTAGTTATAAAGGTATTAAAGGTGAAGAAAGGTTAGTACAAAAACATGGACATTATCATAATATTTTTATTGAAACTGCTGTTACCCAAGGAATAATTACGTTAATTACATATATTTTATTTTTATCTCTACTATTTTACAGACTAATAAAAAATTATTTTACAGAGAAGGACGAATTAAAAAAATATATAAAATTAATGACTGTGGCTGTCTTTATATTTGCACATCTATATGGCTTAGCTGAACCTATATTTTATTTTGAAAAGCTATATCAATTAATTTTTACAATTATCACAATCAGTATAATTATAGATACACAAAATGATAAAATTATAGAAGAAGGAAGGTAAAAAAATGATATTATTATTAGGAGCAGAAGGACAACTTGGAAAAGGCTTTAAAAAACTATTTACAAAATTAAACCTAGAATTTATAGCTATAGATATAAATGAATTGGATATAACAAAAAAAGAAATAGCAAAAAAATATATTTTAGATACACATAAATTTAAAAATATTTCTACAATAGTAAACTGTGCTGGATATAATGATGTTGATAAGGCGAAAGAAGAAAAAGAAAAATGCTTTAAAGTCAATATGGAAGCTGCTGTTAACCTAGCTTTAGTCGCTATGGAAATTGGAGCAAATTATTTTACATATTCTACTGACCATATTTTTAATGGGCAAGTTGAAGATTACTTATATAATAATAATTTAGGTTTTTCTGAAACAGATGAACCTACTCCTCTTTCAAATTTTGCTCAGTCAAAGTATGAAGCTGAAGTTTTAGTAAATCAAGCTATTCAAAATATAAGTACTGGCTCTAAAGTATATATAGTAAGAGCCTCTTGGGTATTTGGAGAAAGCATTAATAACTTTATAGAAAAAATAATCCGTTCTAGCAAGGAGCATGATGAAATTTTTGTGGTGGATGATCAAATTTCTTCACCTACATATGCTGCTGATTTAGCTGAATTTAGTTGGAAACTGTTGAAAAATAATTCAAATTCAGGTATATATCATTTTACAAATGATGGAATAGTCTCTAAATATGATTTTGCTAAATATATCTTAGAAAAACTCTCTTGGCAAGGAAAATTAATACCTATTAAGACAACTGATATTCCATCAATAGCCAAAAGACCTAGTTTTAGTAAATTAAATTGTAAAAAAATAAAAGAAACTTTGAGTGAAGGCATACCTCATTGGAAAGATGCTGTAGACAGATACTTTAAAGAAATTCATCAATAATTGGCATTAAAAATATATCTTTACCAAATGATACAGTAAGTTAGAGTAATATACGTTAACACCAAAAATAATCTCCCAAAAAAGTTGTTACAATTTTTTATATGTAACACTTTTTTTGTTTCTGTTTTAATGTGCCTGAACATAATTAAAAATCTCTTCTAAAAATCCATCAACAGAATATTTATTTATAATATCTTCATCTATTTTATGATACTTTTCTTTAAAAAAATGAAAAGGGATATTTTTTATATCTTCAATACTCTTTAAAATAAAAATATTATTAGAGTTATAAAAATCATAATTTACAATATCTACATTGTCTGTTATTATTTTAGTTTGAGTCGCTAGTGCTTCAAAGCAACGAAGAGTTAACCCTTTTTGCTCTTTATAACTTATATCTATAATAACCCTTGAATTTTTTATTTTATTCATATTTTCTATATAGCTTATTTTTTTATTCAATTCTAATTTTTTTGTTATAATGATAGACTTATCTTTCAAATCATTATATATTTTAATAAAAAGATTTAAGTTTTTATTTTTTAAATTTTTATAAATTTTCTCAAGATAGATTAGTCTTTTTTTTTCTCTAAGCTGTCCGATATAGTATAAATCATATTTTCTTTTGGTATATTCAATCAAATCTTCTCTAAAAGAATCTATAAAATAACTAGCTCTAAACTTAAAGCCATATTTCTCACAATCCTTCTTATCAAATGAAAAAATGTAATCAAAGGCATCATAATTATTTTTATATGGAGAATAGTCTAATTTATCCCATATAAACAATATAGTTTTTATATTAGGCATTCTATCTTTTAATTCCCTTATAAAATTTTTAGAAAATTCTCTTGAAATTACAAAAAAATAATCAAAAGAACAATCAAAATTATTTAATTTTTTTCTATAAAATTTTTTACACTCCTTATCATATAAATTTTCAATAAAATTATTTGTGTATATCTTTTTCCTAAAATTTTTTATTATTTTATAGAAAAAGCTTCTTTCACTCCTATCAGGTAAATAATCAGATATAAATTCTACTCTTTTAAATCTATTTTTTAGTTTAGAAATAAAAAAATCCTTTTCTTCTTTTCTAACTGTTGAAAAAAGTATATTCATCTATAACTAACTCCTTTTTAATGTCTAAGAAAGTACAATATAAAATAAATTTTAGCTATATTTTTTAATATTATAACATAATTTATAAATTTTTATATGTACAAAAATAGTGATAATATTAAAAAGTTGCTAAAAATATCAAATTATAATATAATTTTTAAAGGAGATTAAAATAATATAGCGCCAGAACTTGAATTAAAGTTGACGAGGATTGGAATTTATCGAAATTTCGGCGGATATTCCAAAGGTGGCTACATCCGTTATTTACAAATATACAAAGAAATTTGTAGGACAAAACAATAACAGTAGCAATCTCCTAAATTTGTACATTAAAAATATGATAGGAGGTTTTTTATGTGTGGAATAATTGGATATTCTGGAAGCAGTGAAAATGCTATAAAAATTATACTAGAAGGTTTAGAAAAATTGGAATACAGGGGATATGATTCAGCTGGTATAGCTTTTATAGAAAATAATAAAATTACAACAGAAAAAAAAGAAGGCAAATTAGAAAATTTGAAGAATCATCTAAAAAATTTGGAAGTAAATTCTAATCTAGCAATAGGTCACACTAGATGGGCAACTCATGGCATACCAACTGATAAAAATTCTCATCCACATTTTAGTGAAAAAAAAGATGTTGCTCTTGTTCACAATGGGATTATTGAAAATTATTTGGACTTAAAAAAAGAATTGCTGGAAAAAGGTATTAATTTTAGTTCTGATACTGACAGCGAAGTTGTGGCTCATTTATTTTCTTTAATTTTCGATGGCAATTTATTTTCAACTTTAAATAAAGTTATAGACAAAATTAAGGGTAGCTATGCATTAGCTATTATCCATAATAAATTCCCTAATACTATGATATGTTGCAGAAATCACAGTCCACTTATAATAGGCTTGGGAAAAGAGCAAAACTTTGTTGCTTCAGATATTTCTGCCATATTAAAATATACTCGTGACATTATTTTTCTAGAAGATGGAGACAAAGCTATTATTGAGAAAGATAGCGTAAAAATTTTTGATTTAAATAACAATGAAGTCAAAAGAGAAATAAAAAAGATTGAATGGAATTTTGAACAAGCAACAAAAAATGGCTATGAACACTTTATGATAAAAGAAATTGAAGAACAACCAGAAATTATTGAAAAAACTTTAAATATTTACACAAATAAAAATTTCGATATAAATTTTGATGAACAATTGAAAGGAATAAACTTTCAAAATATAGACAGGATATATATAATTGCCTGTGGAACAGCTTTTTATGCAGGTTTACAAGGACAATATTTTATTAAAAAAATATTAGGATTAGATGTATTCACTGACATTGCTTCTGAATTTAGATATAATGATCCTATTATTAATGATAAAACTCTTGCTATTTTTGTAAGTCAATCTGGAGAAACTTTAGATACTTTACTCTCTATGAAATATGCTAGAGAAAGAGGGGCAAAGACCTTAGCTATTTCAAACGTATTAGGCTCAACCATAACAAGAGAAGCTGATAATGTCATCTATACTCTAGCTGGTCCTGAAATTTCTGTCGCCTCAACAAAAGCTTATACTTCTCAAGTCTTAATTTTGTATCTTCTATCTCTGTATATGGGAGTAAAATTTAATAAAATTAAGGAAGAAGAATACATTAAATACATTGAAGATATATCAAATTTAAAAATTAATATAAAAAAAATTATAAAAAATAGAGATATTATTAAAGAAATTGCAAAAAAAATTAAAAATTGTAAAAATGGTTTTTATTTGGGTAGAGGTATAGATGAAAAAATTGCCAGAGAAGGAAGTTTAAAAATGAAAGAAATAAACTACATTCATACGGAATCTTTACCTGCTGGAGAATTAAAACATGGAAGTATAGCTCTTATTGAAGAGGGAGTGTTAGTTGTTGCTCTGTCAACAAATTTAGACTTAGATGACAAAATTGCTTCAAATGTTAAAGAAGTAAAAGCTAGAGGTGCTTATGTTATAGCAGTTATAAAAAAAGGGAGTTCTGTTTCTAGTTCAGCTGATGAATATATAGAAGTAGAAGATTCTGGTAAACTTTTAACTCCACTAGCTACAGCTATAGTGTTACAATATTTAGCTTATTACACGGCCCTTGCAAAAGGTCATGATATGGACAAACCAAGAAATTTAGCAAAATCTGTAACTGTTGAATAAAATTTTGAAAGGAAAACCTATGGAAGTCAATGAAAAAATTAAAGCTTGTCAAAAACTTATGGAAGAAGAGAAAATAGAGGCTTATATAATAAATACAGCTGATTACCATCAAAGCGAATATATAGCTGATTTTTTTAAAGGAAGAGAATTTTTAACCGCTTTTAGTGGATCAGCAGGTACATTAATTATATTTAAAGATGAAGCCTGCCTTTGGACAGATGGAAGGTATCATATACAGGCCGAAAAAGAAATTTCAGGTACTGAAATCAAACTCTTCAAATCAGGGCAACCAGAAGTTCCAAGCTACATTGAATATTTAACTTTTAAATTAAAAGAAAATTCAACCTTAGGTTTTGATAAAAAATTGATAGTAACATCAGATGTTTTAAATATACTATCTACTAAGAAATTTAAAGTAAAGAATTTTGATCCTTTATCTGTTATTTGGAAAAGAAGACCTAAACTACCAAATGGAAAAATATTTATTTTAGAGGAAAAATACAGTGGAAAGTCTTACAATGAAAAAATTTCTGAAATTAGAGGAGATTTAACTAAAAAAAATATAGATTTTAATATTATTTCTAGTTTAGATGATATCGCATGGATATATAATATAAGAGGAAATGATATTGAGAATAATCCAGTTAGTTTAGCCTTCTCAATAATTTCAAAAGATTGTAGTTTTCTCTATATTAATAAAACGAAATTAAATAAGACCTGCCTGAAATATTTTTCAGATAATTTTATACAAATTAAAGATTATTTTGAATTTTTTGAAGATATAAAAAAACTAAAAGGTAATATTCTAATTGATTTTAATAAAACTAGTTATGAAGTTTACGAATCAATAGTGGAAAAAGCTAAGATATTAAATGCCTTAAATCCTAGTACTCACTTAAAAGCTTCTAAAAATAAAATTGAAATTGAAAATACAAAAGAAGTTCATATTCAAGATGGAGTTGCTCTGACAAAATTTATGTACTGGTTAAAAAACTCTTATAAAATAGAAGAAATAACTGAATTATCAGCTGCAGAAAAAATTGATAGTCTTAGAAAAAATACTCTGGGTTTTTTAGATAAAAGTTTTAATACTATTTCTGCTTTTGCTAAAAATGCAGCTATAATACATTACAGAGCGAATGAAAAAAGTAACACTAGAATAAAAGATGGGATTTTTCTTCTTGATTCGGGTGGTCAATATTTAAAAGGCACTACTGATGTAACAAGAACTTTTTTCTTGGGTAAGGTTCCTAAAAATAAAAAAATAGACAATACTCTTGTTTTAAAAGGCATGCTAGCACTAAGTAGAGCTAGGTTTTTATCTGGTGTTACAGGCACAAATTTAGACATATTAGCTAGACAATTTTTATGGGAAAATTCTTTAGATTATAAACATGGTACAGGACATGGAGTTGGACATATTTTAAATGTACATGAGGGACCTCAAAGTATAAGAATGCAATATAATTCTAAAAAACTTGAAGAAGGCATGATTTTGAGTAATGAACCTGGAATATATATAGAAAACTCTCATGGAATTAGGATAGAAAATGAATTATTGATCAGAAAATTTTCGGAAAACGAACATGGAAAGTTTTTAGAATTTGAAACCTTAACTTTTGCTCCTATAGATTTAGATGGTATAGTCAAATCAATGCTGACTCTACAAGAAAAAATTCAATTAAACAAATATCATCAAGAAGTTTTTCAAAAACTAAGTCCTTTTTTGAATAGGAAAGAAAAAGCATTTTTGAAAACTTACACAAAAGCAATATAAAATTAGGGCTGTTAAACAGCCCTAATTTTATCTTTTAAATGAAGGTATTATTTCTTCTTCTTCATTATAATTGCTTTCTCTTTGTGAATCATTTATATATGTTTTTCCATTTGGTATAGAACAGAAAATTTTATTTCCAACATTTACTATTTCTGCACTTGTTATATATATAGCCCCTGTAACATAGTCAAGAACCCTTCTAGAATCTTTATCATCCAGATGAGATAAATTTATACAAACTATTTTATCATCTTTTATATAACCAGCACATTTTACACAATCCTCAAACTTTTCTGGTTTTACAAACACTATATCTGCATTTTCTATAGCCATACTTCACCTCACTATATTTTACTACCTTTAAGAATACACTTTTTTTTAAATTAATTCAAGTTATTTTTTAGAAAAGCTCACAAATTTTAAGATTTTTTATAAAAAATTATAGTTTTTCTAAAACTATTTTTAAAATATCTTTTGCTGAAAGAGAACTTGAAAAGCCAGCTGCTTTGTAATGTCCGCCTCCACCAAAAACATTTGCAACTTTATTCACATCTACATCATATTTACTTCGCATACTTCCTTTAATTTTTCCATCATTTTCTTCTCTTAAAAATAGTGATACCTCAGCTTCATTATAAGAGAGTATCTTTTCAACTAGGCCTTCAGTATCTTCTTTTTTAGCAGCATACTTTTCCATAGTTAAGTTATCAATATAAATATAGGAAAGCTTTTTTTCTTTAAAAAATTTAAAATTTTTTAATGCTTCTCCCATTATTTTTAGAGCCTGATAGGAATTAGAATTTAAAAAATTATTTACTATATAGTTATTATCTACTCCTAAGGCAACTAAATCAGCTGCCATTAAGAAAACTCCTCTATTAACATTACTATGAGAAAAATTTCCAGTATCGTTTACAAGTCCCAGATATAAGGCTTCTGCTATTTCTTTTGTAAAATTATAATTATGAAATTTCATAAAATTATAAACTATTTCAGATGTTGAACTTGAATTTCTTATTACACAATTTATATCTGCATATTCTGGATTACTTATGTGATGGTCGATACAGATAGTTCTTTTGGCATTAACTCTTTCAAAAATTTTACCTGTTCTTTCTTTTGTTGCGGAATCCAAATAGATTAAAAGATCTACCTTAAACACCTCTTCCCCTCTATACTGTTCTATTTTCTCTGAAAATTTTAAAAACTTAGTTGTATAGGGAATATCATCTTGGAGAATAAATCTGATATTTTTATCTGGATATCCATCTATTAAAGTCAATAGTAAAGCTAGACCTGAGCCCACTGCATCACCATCTGGATTTATATGTGCCGTCAAAATTATACTTTTTGCTTTTTTTATTTCATCATTTATTTCAAAAAAAATATTTTCGTACCCTTCCATATTTCCTCTCTCTATTTCTTATTTTTGACCTAAAATTCCTGACATATGGTCCATAACTATTACTTCTACCATAGCAGCTGCATTTCTACCTGTTGATATCTCTAAAATTTTCTTCTTTACTGAATTACCTAACATCTCTTCTATAGTAGTATTTTCAGTAGGAGTACTCATATAATCTGTATTTTCTATTCCTTTTAATTCGATTATTAAATCTAAACGTTTTGTTATTCTAACAGCACTCAAACCATATAAAGTTTTTATATCTATTATTCCTAAACCTCTTATTTCCATAAAAAATGGAATATCAGCAGATTTCCCTATTATATCACCTTGGGTATCCTTATAGAATCTAACTATATCATCTGAAATGAGCCTATGCCCTCTATGGATTAATTCAAGTGCAGTCTCACTTTTTCCTATTCCACTCTTTCCCGTTAAAAGGACTCCGAAACCAAAAAGTTCTACAAAAACGCCATGTACACTTACAGTTTCAGAAAAATATGAATCTAAATAGTTATTAAAATTGGCAATTATTTGTGATGATTTTTTATACGGTGCTATAGCTAAAATATGTCCACTTTCCTTAACTGCGTCCATAAAATATTTAGGAGCTGTAAAACCACTTGTTAAAACTATAAATGGAAAATCATAACTTAAGTACTTCTTTAAATTATTTATTCTCTCATTTTCATCCAAACTTTCTAAAAATTTAAACTCTACATGAGAAAAAACTTGAATTCCAATTTCTTTTGCTTCAGATATTAAATCAAAGAAGCCTATCAGTGAAAGAGAAGGTCTATAAATATTAGTTGATTTTATAAAGGTATTTTCTAATCTTTCTTCTCCATAAATGAGTTGTAAATCAAATTCATTAAAAATTTTGTTAACCGATAATTTCTTTTCACCTGTCATAATCTTACCTTCTTTTCTATCTTGTATAAGTTCTTGAGATTTTTTTAAAAAATAAAGTGGTGTATTAAGTCCCATCTTTCTTAATCTATAATTTAGAGCAGCTGTTTCTATTATCACTGCTAAATTTCTTCCTTTCCTAACTGGCAGAGTAATTTTTCTTATTTTTTCACCTACAAATATTTCAAACTCTTCATCCAAGCCAAGTCTATCATAAAATTTTTTATCATCCCATTTTTCTAAAACAATTAATATATTGATTAATTTTTCTTTTCTTGTTGCCTTAACTCCAAAATGTGTTGTTATATCTATATAGTTACCTCTAAAGTCTTCTAAAAGAAAATGTGCATTACTATCTCTCTTTTTTTGATTATAACCTATAAGTTCTCTTTCTCCAGTTCTTCTTATAACTACATTTTTATCTGTTATCATTCTATGTCCATGTGAAATGAGTTCCATCATAATAGCTTTTCTTGTATCCAATTCTCCTGTAATTAAAACTCCCACTCCATGTATTTCCAATAAAGAATGTTCTGGATAAACTTCTTCAACTGAAAGTGCTTTAGATAGAAAAAATTTTAACTTTCTTATAGTTACTGATGCCTTCTCTTTACTTTTAAGAACATTTTTATTAAATTTTTTGGCATAAAATAAAAATTCTTCTGTCACTGCTGCATCTTTTGAAAAAATAAGTGCTGGAAAAGATAAAGACATATAAGCAGAAATTATTTTATCTCTTCTTTCCTTATCAAAAGTTTCTATATAAGTTGACTCTTTTAAACCACAAATATTTATATATTTATTTAGCTCATCACTATCTCTTTCCAAAAAACCTACAAGCTCATAGCCGATTTGATATAAATTAGAAATATCCAATTTTATATCTAAATTACCTTCATTAATAACAATTAAATCTAACTTTTCTGCTATCTCCCTAACTGTAGTAAATGTATGCATTGTGCCTCCAAATATCTTTTATATTCCTGGTATATAGAGCCCTTCAACTTCTCTTATTTCATTTTTTATCTGTTTTTCTCTTTTACTATCTGTTAATGGCTCTACAACTTCTTTTTTTGTTGATTTTATAGTTGATGTAGATTCTGTCTGTTTTTTTACTTCTTGATTTTCTTTAGCTTCATCTTCCTTTGCTTTTTCTTTTGCACTCCCTTCAGTTAAATTTTCAATCTCAGGTTTCTTTATTTTTTTTATTTCTTCTTTTACTTTTTCTTTTTTTATACCTTCTTTAATATCCACATTTTTATTTTCTTCA
>NZ_JAUMYY010000038.1 GCF_030528405.1 Fusobacterium sp. | reverse complement strand
AAAAAATAAAATAAAATTTTAGATAAGTTTCAGGAGAATAAAATCTAGAGCTATTTTTTCTTAAAGATTCTTGTAATATAAAAAATTTTAATATAAAATAATAATAAGTTAAAGTATATATTTTGAAAGACTTTTAATTAAAAATAAAATGACAACTTAGATTTACTATGTTTTCATTATATAAGGGGGAAAAATGCAATATAAAAATTTAGTAAATGGTGAATGGATAAGTTCCGAAAAAGAAATAAAAATATATTCACCTATAGATAATGAAGAAATAGGAAGTATACCCGCGATGACAAGGGAAGAGGCGGATAAAGCAATAAAAACTGCAAAGGCTGCATTGAAAGAATGGAAAAACTTAGCTATTGTAGAAAGAGCTAAATATTTATACAGAGCAGCACAAATACTAGAAAGAGATAAGGATATAATAGCTAATGTGCTTGCCAAAGAGGTTGCAAAGCCATTAAAAGCTGCATTAAATGAAGTTGTAAGAACAGTTGATTTAATAAGATACTCAGCTGAGGAAGGCGTGAGAACAGTTGGAGAAATTATAGAGGGAGGAAGTTTTGAAGCAGCAAGTAAAAGCAAGATAGCTATGGTTAGAAGAGAGCCTATGGGTTTAGTTCTAGCAATAGCTCCATTTAATTATCCAGTAAATTTATCAGCCTCTAAAATAGCTCCAGCATTAATAGCTGGAAATGTAGTTCTATTTAAGCCGCCAACTCAGGGAGCTATGAGTGCGCTTCTATTAATAAAGAGTTTCTATGAAGCTGGTATTCCTGCTGGAGTAATAAACACGGTTACAGGAAGAGGCTCTGAAATAGGAGATTACTTAATAGAAAATCCTCTTGTAGATTTTATTAATTTTACAGGTAGTACTGCAGTTGGGAAAAGAATAGGAGAGCTAGCTGGAATGCGTCCAATATCTTTGGAACTTGGTGGAAAAGATGGGGCCATTGTTGCTGAAGATGCTGATTTGGAGAAGGCAGCAAAAGATATTGTGAGTGGAGCATTTAGCTATTCTGGGCAGAGATGTACAGCTATAAAGAGAGTTTTGGTAGTTGAAGAAGTTGCAGATAAGTTAGTAGATTTAATTAAAATAGAAATAGAAAAATTAAAAATTGGGAATCCTTTTGATAATGCAGATATTACAGCATTAATTGACAATAAATCTGCAGACTTTATTGAGGAGTTAATTGAAGATGCTTTGAAAAAAGGTGCAAAAGCATTAACTAAAATAAAAAGAGAAGGAAATTTAATGTGGCCAGTTTTATTTGATCATGTAAATTTGGATATGCAGATAGCTTGGGAAGAACCATTTGGTCCTATTTTACCAATAATAAGAGTTAAAAACATAGATGAAGCTATTGAAATTTGCAATAACTCAGAATATGGTTTACAGACTTCAATATTTACAAACGACATAAAGAAGGCCTTTGATATAGGTAAAAAATTAGATGTAGGAACAGTACAAATTAATAATAAAACTCAAAGAGGACCAGATAACTTTCCTTTTTTAGGAATAAAGGGTTCGGGAGTTGGAGTGCAGGGTATTAAATATAGCATTGAAAGTATGACTAAGATTAAATCTATTGTTTTAGATTGGTAAATATCTAAAAATATATAAAAATAAAAGTTAAAAAAACATATTTTGTAATAATTACAATTTTGTAGACAAAACAAATAAATTATAATATAATATAGAGGAAATAATTTAATATTATTTAAAATAAAATATTTAAGGAGGCAAGTATGGCAGAAGGAAAATGCCCTGTAACAGGGAAAGTTGGAAAAATACCAGAATTTATAAAGGAAAAATTAGGGTTTAACACAGCAAAATCTGAAGAGGCAACTACTAACAAAGATTGGTGGCCAAATCAATTGGATTTAAAAATTTTGAGTTTACATTCAGAAAAAATAACTCCAATGGATAAAGATTTTAATTATAAAGAAGAATTTAAAAAATTGGATTTAGACGAATTAAAAAAAGATCTTGTAAATTTAATGACAGATTCACAAGATTGGTGGCCAGCAGACTATGGACATTATGGACCACTGTTTTTAAGAATGGCATGGCACAGTGCTGGAACATATAGAACAAGTGATGGAAGAGGAGGAGCAAACACAGGAAACCAAAGATTTGCACCCCTTAACAGTTGGCCCGATAATGCAAACCTAGATAAAGCAAGAAGACTTTTATGGCCTATCAAACAGAAGTATGGTAATAAAATATCATGGGCAGATTTGATGATATTAGCAGGAAATTGTGCTCTTGAATCAATGGGCTTTAAAACATTGGGCTTTGCAGGTGGAAGAGAGGATATTTGGGAACCAGAAGAAGATACTTACTGGGGAAAAGAAAAAAATTGGCTAGGTAATGAGCGTCAATCTGCAGATGGAAAAGAATTAGAAAGACCACTTGCGGCGATTCAAATGGGGCTTATATATGTAAATCCAGAAGGACCGAATGGAGTTCCAAGTGCTCTTGAGTCAGCAAAAGATATTAGAGTAACTTTTGCAAGAATGGCTATGGGAGATGAAGAAACAGTAGCTTTAGTTGCAGGAGGTCATACTTTCGGGAAATGTCATGGTGCAGGCTCAGCAACTTATGTAGGAGCAGAACCAGAAGCAGCACCTATTGAAGAGATGGGGCTTGGATGGAAGAGCACTTATAAAAGTGGAAAAGGTGATGATACTATTACAAGCGGAATTGAAGGAGCATGGACACCGAATCCAATAAAATGGGATAATGGATATTTTGATACATTGTTAGGCTATGATTGGGATTTAGTAAAAAGCCCAGCAGGTGCATGGCAATGGATACCTACAGATCCTAAATCAGCAACTGTTCCAGCAGCTCATAACCCAGAAAAGAAAGAAAGACCGATGATGACAACAGCAGATATGGCAATGAGAATGGATCCTATATATGGAGCTATATCTAAAGATTTCCATCAAAATCCAGAAAAATTTGCTGATGCATTTGCAAAAGCTTGGTTTAAATTAACTCATAGAGATTTAGGCCCTAAAACTCGTTATTTAGGAAAAGATGTTCCAGCGGAAGATTTTAAGTGGCAAGACCCTATCCCTGCTATAGATTATGAGTTAGTAAATGATGAGGATATAAAAGAACTTAAGAAAATGTTACTTGAAACAGGTTTATCAGTTTCAGAACTAGTGTCAACAGCTTGGGCTTCTGCTGTTACATTTAGAGGAAGTGATTTTAGAGGTGGAGCTAATGGAGCAAGAATAAGATTGGAACCTCAAAAAAATTGGGAAGTAAATGAGCCTGAAAGATTGGAAAAAATATTGGCAAAACTTGAAAAGGTAGCAGCAGACTTCAATAAAAAGCAAAGTACAAACAAAAAAATATCAGTTGCAGATATAATTGTTTTAGCTGGTAATGCTGGTATAGAAAGGGCAGCAAAAGAAGCAGGGCTTGATTTAGAAGTTCCATTTGTGGCAGGGCGTAATGATGCCTTAGCTGAACAGACAGATGTAAGATCATTTGGAGTTTTAGAACCAGTTGTAGATCCTTTCAGAAATTATATAAAACATACTTATACTATAGCTGATGAGGAACTTATGATAGATAAAGCGCAGCTATTAAGACTTACTGCTCCTGAAATGACAGTTTTATTAGGTGGATTAAGATCTTTAAATATTAACTATAAAAATTCTAAAAATGGAGTGCTAACAGATAGACCAGGTGTTTTATCTAATGATTTCTTTGTAAATATTTTAGATATGGGAATTTCTTGGAAGAAAAAAGAAGGAAGCGATAGAGAATTTATTGGAACAGATAGAAAAACTGGAAAAGAGAAATGGGAAGCAACAAGATTTGATTTAATATTTGGATCTAATTCTCAATTAAGAGCAATAAGTGAAATTTATGCAAGTTCAGATTCTAAAGAGAAATTCATAAGAGATTTTGTAAAAGCATGGAATAAGGTTATGACTTTAGATAGATATGATCTTCAAAAATAAGAACTTAAATATCAAGTTTTACTGATAAAAAATTAAATAAAATTTAAAAAATATAGGCTACTGTAAATTAATTTTTAAAAAGCAGTAGCCTTTTTTTATCCTTAAATATTTTTCATAGAGTAAGATAGTTCCTTATAGAACAGGAAATAAATTTGAAAATGTTTTATTATAAAGGCAACAACAGATCTGTTAGAAAAATAAAATTAAGGAGGAAGAAAAATGGAAACAACTGAAAAAAAAGCTTTAGTGGAAGCATATGTTGCAAAATTGGATAAGGGGATATCAAGAGAATTGTCTGTGAAAAAGGAGATAGAAAATGATAAGGTAGCAGTCCAATATTTGGAGGAGAAAAAAGCTACAGGCGTAGCATTTGATAATCCTGTATATGATGATTATGATTCTTGGATAGAAACTATCAAAAAGCAGATAAAAAAATCAGAAAACACATTGGCAAATATAGCTTTTAAAAAGGTTGAAGTGGAAGCGCTGAAAGTATTTTTAACTCAAGGCTAGGAGCATAAAAATTATAAGGGCTGTTACAGATTAGATTTTAAAAAGTTTTACTTGTCAGCCTAAATATTCCAAGAGTTTACCAAAGGCTCTTTCGATTATTTAGGCATGACAGCAGAGCCTGTAAGTCTATAAACTGTAATAGCCCCTCTTTTTATTTAGGGAGGAAAATATGGAGCTTAATTCTTTAGAGTTAAAAGATTTAAAAAATTCAAAATTTGAATTGCTTTCTGATTATAGCTATATGGTTAGAGATAGAAAAATAGAAGTGCCTAAGGGATTTATAACAGACTTCGCTTCTGTGCCAAGAATTTTTAATATTTTTATACTGCCCTATGGCAAACATAGTTCGGCAAGCCTCATTCACGATTGGCTGTATTCTAAAAATTGTGATATAAAAGCTACAAGAAAAGAAGCAGATAGAATTTTTTTAGAGATAATGAAAGAAGATTTAGTAAATATTTTCAAAAGAAATTTAATGTACCTTGCTGTTAGAGCATTTGGCTGGAGGTATTTTAGAAGATAAAAGAAAAAATTAGAAATTGAAGACTAGGGAGCAGGATTAAAGTCCTGCTTTTTTAAATACAAAATAAATTACTATAAAAAATTTTTCCTTTTCTCCCTAATTAAAAAAATGCAAAGTAGGAAATTTTCTATATTTCAAATTCAAAAAATAAATACTTAAATATATTAAAATAAAATGTATAAATTTGTTGCATTTTTTTTTTTTTTGATACAATAAAATTAAGATAGGATTATGTGAATTTAAATAAAAAATGAAAAGGAGTGTTTATTATGAAAAGAAGTTTAAAATTTTTAACACTTACATTACTAATTTTATTAGCACAATCATCTTTAGCAGCAAAATATGAGGCAGGAACGGGAAGTATAGCACATTCGGATCAAAGCGTTGCAGTTGGAGAAAGTTATTTTTATAGAGGAGAGGAGACTAAAAATGAAGCAGGAAATTCATCAAAACCAGCACAAAAAGTTCATGCTTCAGCAGTAGGAGTAGGTAATAAAGCTAGTGGCTTAAATAGTTCTGCTTTTGGAGTTGTTAATGAAGCTAGTGGAGATTGGTCTTCTGCAGTTGGCTCTTTTAATAAGGCTGAAAAAAAAGGAAGTTCTGCTTTTGGATATGAAAATGAAGCCAGTGGAGAGTATAGTTCCGCTATTGGCTATGGAAATACAGCCAGTGGAGAGGAAAGTTCCTCTTTTGGATATGAAACTTATGTATCAGGACAAGGTTCAGGAGCTTTTGGAAGAGGAGATAGATATGGCGGCTATCAATATAAAATAGAAGGAAATAATTCATGGGCTATAGGAACTTTTAATAAAATAGCATCGGGCTCAGATAATAACCATATATTAGGAAATAAGGTAAGTATAGGAGCTGCTGGCAGCCCGATAACAGATGTGGTGGTACTAGGTAATGATTCTACAGTAGAGGAAAGCCAAGTGGTATCAGTGGGCTCTAATGCTAAGAGAAGAAAAATAGTTCATTTAGCAGCAGGAACAAATGATACCGATGCAGTCAATAAAAAACAAATGGAAGATGCAATAGCAGCAGCTTCACTTGGTGGAGGCGGAGTTGTTGATGCCTATACTAAGGCACAGACAGATGCTAAGCTAAATGTAAAAGCTGCAAAAGACGGAAGCAATCTATCAGCAACAGATATAACGGCATGGAAGGCTAAGCTTGCAGTTGCAACAGTTAGCGGAATAGCAAACACAGCAACAGGCACAAACAGTACAGGTCTTGGTAACGGCAATGTAGTAACAGGAAATGAATCAACAGCAGTCGGATATAAAAACCAAGTAAGCGGAAATAATTCAGGAGCTTTTGGAGATCCGAATATAGTAACAGGTAATCGTTCATATGCCTTCGGTAATGATAATACAATAGCGGGCGATGATAATTTTGTAATGGGTTCTAATGTAACTATAGCAGCAGGAATAACAAATTCAGTAGCACTTGGAAATAATTCGGCAGTTACATCTTCTAATGAGGTGTCAGTCGGTTCTGCAACTTTAAAAAGAAAGATAACTAATGTTGCAGATGGAGAATTGTCAGCTACATCAACAGACGCGGTAACAGGAAGACAACTTTATAATGTAATGCAAAACTCAGGAACTGTGGGAATACAAAATTTAAGAAAAGAAGTAAGAGATGCTAAAGATGAAATGAGAGGAATAGGCTCACTTTCAGCAGCACTATCTGCTCTACATCCTATGCAATATGATCCGCAAGCGCCAAATCAAATAATGGCAGGAGTGGGTACATATAGAAATAAGCATGCCATAGCAGTAGGACTGACACATTACTTTAAGGAAAATGTAATGATGACGGCAGGAGTAGCTCTTAGCAATGAGAGAAAGACAAATGCAATGGCAAATGTAAGTTTAACTTGGAAATTAGGTAAGGGAGGCTCATCATCTCCAACTAATACGCCTGCTTATATAGTGCAAGATGAAATGAACAGACTTGCAAGAGAAAATAATCAATTAAAATCATTAGTGAACACACAAAATGACAGATTACAAAAACAAGATGAAAGAATAAATGCACAAGCACAAGAGATTGAGCTTATGAAGCAACAATTAAATATTTTACTTAAAAAGAAGTAATTTTGATATGGGAGAAATTTTCTCCCATATTTTTATAAAACTAAGTTATTAAAAAATCTATTGCAAAGGGGGAATGAGCCTTCACATAATCTCATTAAAACTTCTATAAAAAATTAAAATAAAAAAATTATTAGGAGGTATACTTATGTGTATGAGAGAAATAGTTTTTCAAATTTTAAAAAATAGAATGGGAGAATATGCAAGCGCAAAAAAACTTTCTGAAATATTAGGCTTAAGTTTAGTTTTAATATATAATTTGGTAAGTAATGAAAAAGTTAAGACAAGAACTAAGTATGGGAGAAGGGAATATGAAATTTCTTCTTTTTTAGACTGCCTAGATTTAAGTGACAATATATATCTAATAGAAAATCCTCTATCACAAGAGGATTT
Organism: Fusobacterium sp.; assembly: GCF_030528405.1. Taxonomy (GTDB): domain Bacteria; phylum Fusobacteriota; class Fusobacteriia; order Fusobacteriales; family Fusobacteriaceae; genus Fusobacterium. The sequence continues at coordinate 8,765 of NZ_JAUMYY010000038.1, read as the reverse complement.
TTATATTAATAATTTCTTTAACTGGTCACCTAAAAATGAGATAGAAAATTTTTTAGAACATTTGATACTTGATGTGCTGGGGGAATTTTGTTCGACAAAGGAATTAGTAGAATTATTTGGAATAAGCAAGACAACTTGGTATGATTTATTGGAACAAAGAAAACTTATGAGTTTTAATGTGGAGAGTAGAATAGTAATTATAAGCCGTTCACTGCTTCCATTTTTAAGAGAGGCTATGCAGGAAAAATAATAAGTTTCTATAAATAATAACAAACTTTACTAATTTCAAAAAAAGTGTTATGCTGGCTATATAAAAGTAAAGGAGGAATACAATGAGAATAAAAGCATATATTTATGATGCATTTACCAAAGATAAGTTTAAAGGAAATCAAGCAGCAGTAATACCTTTTGCAGATGGTCTAGGGCTTGAAGATATGAAAAATATTGCAAAAGAGTTCAATTATTCTGAATCAGTATTTTTGTTTGAAAGCGATAAAGCCATAAAAAAAGTTCGTTTTTTTACTCCCAATTCGGAAGTTGATTTATGTGGTCATGCAACTATAGCCTATATAACATGCCTATGTGATAATAAGCTTTTAAACTTGAAAACTGGGAAAAATATCGTGAATATTGAAACTAATCTGGGGATTCTTCCTGTAATAGTCAATTTTAAAAATGATAAGATAGAAAATATAATGATGTATCAGGCAGAGGCTAAAATTGACGAAAAAATAAATGTAGATTTTTCTTTGATAATGGAAGCCTTGGGACTTTCTATAGATGATGATTTGGCAGAGTTAAAAATTGTAAAAGCCTATACTGGGCTTTGGGATATAATGATACATTTAAAAAATAAGGAAAAATTATATAGTATAAAAGCAGATATGGAAAAAATTAAAGAAATTAGTAAAAAACTGGATATAATTTCTTTTCATCCTTTTGCTTTAGAGAGAGATGAAAAAAATAATTTACTTGCCTATGTCAGAAATTTTGCCCCTATAGTTGATATTGATGAAGAGGCTGCAACTGGCACTTCCAATGGAGCTCTTGCTTATTTTTTATACAGTAAAAAGTATTTAAATGAAGCTGAATATTTAAGATGTATTCAAGGAGAAACAATGGGCAGAGAAAGTGAAATAATTGCTCAAGTTCTTGAAAATAGAGTGTTGGTAGGTGGGTTTGCTGTCAAAACTTTTGAAGGGGAGTTGGATATTTAGGGTTAAAATTAAAGGAGCTTAAAGTGAAAATCTTGGTAATGGGTGGAAATCAATTTTTAGGAAAAGCTTTAGTAAAAAAATTATTATTAAGAAATCATGATGTATCAGTATTAAATAGAGGGAGTAGGGAAAATTTAAAAGGAGCATTTCATATTAAAGCTGACAGAAATAATTATGAAGAATTATTTTTGAAATTAGCCAATAATAAATTTGATATAGTAATTGATGTATCTGCATATACTGGAGAACACGTTGAAAAGCTTTATAGAGTTATTAAAGGTAAATTTAGACAATATATTTTAATTAGCAGTGCTTCAATTTATAATAATAACTCTCAGTTTCCTGTTGATGAAAAATCAGATGTAGGAGAAAATAAACTATGGGGTGATTATGCAAAAAATAAATTTTTAGCAGAGATAGAAACTAAAAAAATGACAGAAGAATATACAATATTTAGACCTTTTTATATCTATGGAGTAGGAAATAACTTAGATAGGGAACAATATATTTTTTGAAGACTAGAAAATAATTTACCTATATATCTACCAGATAAGGGAGAAAATATAGTTCAATTTGGGTATATTGAGGATTTAGTTGATAGTATTGCATATTCTTTTAAAAATGAAAAATGTTATAAAGAAATTTTTAATATAAGTGGAGATGAATATATAAGCATTGTAGATTTTGTTAAATTATGTGCACAAGTAGCCAATAGAAATATTGATATTAGATATATTGAATGTAATGAAAAAATAAAAGCAAGAGATTGGTTTCCCTTTAGAAATGTAAATTTATATGGAAATATAAAAAGGTTAAAAGAAACAGGATTTAAGAATAATTATACTTTAAGGGAAGGTTTAACAGAAACTTATAAATATTTGAAAGGGAATGAATTATTAAAATATCCTAAATTAGTTAAGGTAGAAATGGAATAAAAAATAGGCTGTTGCATTTTTAGAATTAAAATTGCAACAGCTTAATTTTTTTAATGGGAAAATCTAAATTTATTTAAATTCTTTTTTAATATCGTTTATCCAATTCTCAATTCTTTTTGGTGTTAAGCTCGCTTGATTTTCTTCATCAAGTGCAAGACCAATAAATTTACCATCTTCTATAATTTCAGTTTCCTCAAAGTGATATCCGTCAATGCTTGTAAAGCCAACAATCTTTGCACCCTTTTTTGTTATGACATCATAGATATGTCTAATGCCTCCACAGAAAGATTCACCAAAGGCAAATTGATTTCCTAGTCCAACAAGCCCTACAACTTTTCCTGTAAAATCAATTTCTTCTAATTTTTTCAGATTATTCATCCAAGCAGCATGAGCTTCACCAACACCGTAAGTAGGTGTTATTAGAATAAGATTTTCAAAGTTTTCAATCTCTTTTACACCACTTTTGACATTAAAAGTTTTAAAGTCATCTTTTTTTAAAAAAAATTCAAATTCATCAACTATACCAGTAGTTGTTTTATTAAGTGTAGCATAAAAAATACCTATCGTTTTCATAATTATCCTCCATTTATAGTTCACATATATCTTTTATAATTTCTGCTGCCAATATCATACCTACAACAGGTGGAACAAAGGCAACACTTCCAACATTATATTTCTTTTCTCTACTAGAATTTTCATTCAGAGGCTTTTTAGGTTCTTCTTTTGAAAAAACAACCTTTAACTTTTTAATCTTTCTATTTCTTAATTCTTTTCTTATTATCTTAGCTAAGGGGCAGACAGAAGTTTTGCTTATGTCAGCTACTTCAAACATACTAGGGTCAAGCTTATTTCCTGTACCCATAGAAGAGATTATAGGAATTTTTTCCTTGTAACAAAGTTCGATTAAATCAAGTTTAGCCGTTATTAAATCTATTGCATCGACAACATAGTCATACTTTTTATTTTTAAAAAATAAGTCAGAATTTTCTTTTAAAAATTTTTCAGCATAGATATTTATTTTTATATCAGGATTAATGCTTAAAGCTCTTTCTTTCATAGCAACGACCTTAGCCTTACCAATGGTATTCTGTGTTGCTATTATTTGCCTATTGAGATTAGTTATATCAACAGTGTCAAAATCAACTAATGACAGTTCTCCAACTCCTGCTCTAACTAATGCTTCAACTGCTGAGCCACCAACTCCACCCAAACCAAAAACTATGATATGAGAATTTTTTAATTTTTCTAAATTTTCATTTCCAATAAGGAGTTCTGTTCTTTGAAAAATCATAATATCTATCCTTAATTATTTACTAAACTACTAAATAATATCACAAAATTTTAAATTTGTAAATGCTACAGGAGAATAATTTGTATAAAAATTTTTCGTTAGTTGATAATTTATTATAACATTTATATAGAGAAAATAAAAACATTTGAAATGTAATATCAAATATAGTAAAATAGTTGAAAAGAAATAAAATTTAGGAGGATATAGAATGAAATTAGTTTTAATACGTCATGGAGAAAGTCAATGGAACTTAGAAAATAGATTTACAGGTTGGAAAGATGTAGATTTAAGTCCTAAAGGAATTGAAGAAGCAAAAACAGCTGGAAAAGAATTGAAGGACTTAGGTTTTTCTTTTGATGTAGCTTATACTTCATATTTAAAAAGAGCAAATAAAACACTTAATATTGTTTTAGAAGAAATGGATGAAATATATATTCCAGTTTACAAATCTTGGAGATTGAATGAAAGACACTACGGAGCATTAACAGGTTTAAATAAAGCAGAAACTGCAAAAAAATATGGTGATGAACAAGTTCATATTTGGAGAAGAAGCTTTGATATAGCTCCTCCACTTGTAGATGAAACAAGTGAGTATTATCCTAAAAAAGAAAAGAGATATGTTGGTTTAGAAGAAAAAGATATTCCTAAAGGAGAAAGTTTAAAAGATACTATAGCTAGAGTTTTACCTTACTGGGATTCTGATATTTCAAAGAGCTTAAAAGAAGGTAAAAATGTTATAGTTGCAGCACACGGAAATTCTTTAAGAGCACTTATAAAATATCTTTTGAATATTTCAAATGAAGACATTTTAAATTTAAATTTACCTACAGGGAAACCTTTAATATTTGAAATTGACAAAGATTTGAAGGTTGTATCTGCACCAGAGTTATTTTAATAAGAATATATTATGAAAATTTAGGAGTTGAAAAATGAGAAAACTTATTTTATTATTGTTTTTATTAATGGCTAGCTTATCTTTTTCCTTAAACGGAAAAATAAAACAAGAATTACCAGAGGCGGTTGAAAGAGAAATAAGACAGGCTGTATCAAATAATTCAAGTTCAGATAAAAGAGAATATTTTGATTGGTATAAAGATTCTTACTTGGAGTTAATGAAAAGATTAGAAAACTCAGGAATACCTAAACAAGATGCGGATGCAATAGCCAGAAGATTACATGCTATGTATGGTTCAAATTATCCAAAACAGCTTGCTAGTGTAAATGATGAAATAGCAGACTATAAGAATTTAGTTCAAAGAATAAGAGATGAACAAAAGATAAGCCAACAAAAGATAGAGGAAGAAAATATAAAAAATAAAAAAGAAATAAAAGAAATTCTGGAAAATTCAAATATTCCTAAAAAAGATTTAGAAAATATAGAATTGAATGCTAAAAAAGAATTTCCAGATAGTTATTCTTTACAAAAAGCTTATATAAAAGGAGCAATACAGACATATTTAGAGTTAAAAAATATGATAAAGAAATAATTTAAGACAGAGGAGATTGGATATGAAAAAAATTATAGGTCTGATAGTTGAGTATAATCCTTTCCACAATGGGCATTTACATCATATCCAAAAAATAGAAGAATTTTATCCCGATAGCATAAAAATTGCTGTAATGAGCGGAGATTTTGTGCAAAGGGGAGAGCCTGCAGTTATTTCAAAAAATAGAAGAGCAAAAAAGGCAATAGAAATGGGAGTCGATTTAATTATTGAGCTCCCAGCTTTTTATTCTACACAATCGGCAGAAATTTTTGCTAGATCAGCAGTTGGAATATTAAATATACTAGGTTGTGAAAATTTTGTATTTGGTTCAGAAACTAATGATATTGAAAGATTAAAAAAAATTGCTGAGATGACTTTAGATGAAGAATTTAATAAAAAACTAAAAAAATTTTTAAAGGAGGGCTATTCTTATCCCACAGCATTTTCAAAATCTCTGTCTGATATCAAAATTGAGTCCAATGATATGCTTGGAATAGAGTATATAAAAGCACTGTGGTTTTGGAAATCTAAAATGCAGGCTAGAAGTATTTTACGAAAATCAGCTAAATATTATGGTGAAAACTCAGAAGATAAAATAGCAGGTGCAAGTGTTATAAGACAAAAAATTTTAAATAAAGAAAATTATTCTCAATATTTGGTATCTGCTTCTTTACTAGAAGAACCCTTTGCATTCTGGGAAGATTTTTATCCTTATTTAAGGTATAATATTCTATTTAATTATAATCAACTTTCAAGTATTCAAGATATTGAGATAGGGTTAGAGCAAAGAATTTTTAAATCTGCTCAAAAAAATATTAATTATAGAGATTTTCTAAATGACATAATAACCAAAAGATATACCAATGCTAGACTTCAAAGGATATTTACACATATTTTAATTGGCTTGACTAAGGAAATAACTGAAAAATGGAAGGAAGAAATTCCATATATTAGAGTATTAGGATTTTCACTGAAAGGACAGTTCTATTTGAATAAAATAAAAAAAATTGACTTTCCAATTATAAGCACTAAAAAAAACATACAAAAAAGACTATCAAAAGAAGCACGAGAAATATTTTTTTGGAATGAAAGAGCAAGTGAGTTTTATAATTGGATAACAGGAGAAAAAAATGAAAAAACTTACAACTAAAATACAGATTTTATATGGTTTAGGGGTCAGCTATGCCATAGTGGATCAAATTTTTGCTCAATGGATACTATATTTTTATTTGCCACCTGAAAACTCAGGTTTAAGACCCATAATGGCTCCAATTTTTATATCTCTTGCACTTGCTATATCAAGGCTCGTGGATATGGTTACCGATCCTCTTGTTGGCTTTTTATCTGACAGGTATAACAGTAAATATGGAAGAAGAATACCCTTTATAGCAGTAGGGACTATACCCCTTGTTCTGTTTACGATAGCTTTCTTTTTTCCAATAAGAATAAGTGAGAAAGCTACATTTATTTATTTAATTTTTGTAGGTTCTATGTTCTTTACTTTTTATACTGTCGTTGCAGGTCCATACAATGCTCTTATTCCTGAAATAGGGAGGACAAGTGAAGAGAGATTGAATTTGTCAACATGGCAGTCAATTTTTAGATTAATTTATACAGCTATAGCAATGATAATACCTGGAATTTTGATTGCTAAAATTGGAAAAGGAAATACACTTTTAGGTATTAGAGGGATGATAATAAGTTTATGTGTCATAGTTTTAATAGGACTTTTTATGACAATTTTTTATGTTAAAGAAAAAGATTACTCAAGTGGGGAGATTTCAAATGCAAATTTTAAACAGGCTATGAAAATAGTTTTGAAAAATAAAAATTTCATCTACTATCTATTTGGGCTTTTGTTTTTCTTTATAGGTTTTAATAATTTAAGAGCCATAATGAACTATTTTATAGAGGATATTATGGGCTATGATAAAAAAGCAATAACTTTAGGTGCAGCGATACTTTTTGGAACTTCAGCCTTGTTTTTTTATCCTACAAATTTACTTTCAAAAAAATTTGGTTATAGAAAAGTTATGCTTTGGTGCTTAAGCTTTTTAATTATATTTACAACTATGCTATGTCTTTTAGGAACAGCTTTACCACTTAAATTTGGCTTTATTTTATTTGCTTTAATTGGGGCACCTATAGCAGGAGCAGGATTTATTTTTCCGCCTGCCATGTTAAGTGAAATAGGGAGTGAAATCAGTCAAAGCTCAGGTCATAGAATAGAAGGTGTATGTTTTGGAATACAAGGCTTTTTTTTAAAAATGGCATTTTTAATCTCCATAGTTATACTTCCAATAATATTGGTTTATGGTGAGGGAGTTAATATTATGGACGCAATAAGTAGTGGGACAACAAAAGTTGAGAGAATGGGAATTTATCTTGCAGCCTTGAGTTCTGTATTCTTTTTTATACTGTCATTTTTCTTTTACTATAAATATAAGGATAGTAAAAAATAAAATTTTTAAGATAGGAGTAAATCATGAGAAGGATATTTATTTTTTTACTTATATCAATATTGTTACTACTTAGATTTTCGTTATCAACAAGAAGAAGCGTATTTCAAAATGGAGAAGTATATAATATGCTTTTAGATGTGAATGAAAGCAAGGCAACAATACTTAAGATAAATAATAAATATCCTATTAATAATATATATGCTCGTTTATTCTATAAAGAAGATGGAAGATATAATGGTTATTTTATAGTAAAAAAATTAAGACAAGAAGATAGTTTTTCTTTTATGGAATTAAAAGAAATAAAATCAGAAAAAATGAAAGGGAATTTTATTAATACTTATTTATCTAATATTTTTGAAAGAGCAAGTGAAGATTTTTCACCTAGCCTAAAGAATATGAATAAGGCTTTATTTTTAGGTGAGAATTTTCTTTCTAAAAAGACAAAAGAAAAGATAAGATATTTGGGGCTATCTCATATATTTGCAATGTCTGGTTTGCATATAGGAATAGTTTTTTTTATTATTTATTTTATTTGTTTTAAAATATTTGAAAGTAAATTTATTATTGAAATAACAAGTTTATTTTTTTTAAGCCTGTATTATTTAGGAGTGAAAGAAAGTCCATCTTTTACAAGGGCGTATATAATGATAGTTATTTATCTTTTTGGGAAGCTTTTATATGAAAAAATAAGCCCTGAAAAAGCATTGTTTGCAAGTGGTATAATATCAATTTTCATAAAACCGAATACAGTTTTTTCACTTTCATTTCAGTTATCTTATCTAGCAATGCTTGCTATAATTTATTTTTATCCATTTATAAAAAAATTAAATATAAAAAAATGGAAGACTCTTGACTATATTTTTTTCACTTTAAGCATACAAATTTTTTTAATACCCATTCAGATTTTTTATTTCAATAGTCTTCCATTCTTATCAATTTTATTAAATATTTTAATATTACCTTTTGTAAGTTTTTATATAACAGTGCTCTATCTTCATTTGTTTTTAGAGAATTTCTATTTGTCTTTTATTTTAAGCCCTTTAGTGGGATTAAATTATAAAATATTTGAAAAGATTATAAATTTTTGTTCAAAAATTCCCAATATGTCAATTTATTTTTATAATAAGAATTCAATCTATTTTTATTTAGTTTTTTTTCTTTTGGTATTTATAATAAAAAATTCAATGTTCAAAAAAAGTATGAAAAATAAAACTGTATGTGTTATACTTGAAGCAAGTAAAATGGAGGTATAAAATGAAAAGAAAAATTTTAATCTTGTTAGTTGCTATATTTAGCCTATTTGCAATAGCATGTGGAAAATCGGAAGAGGAAAAATCAAATGGCATCTTAGATACTTTAAAAGATACTTTAAA
>NZ_JAUMYY010000076.1 GCF_030528405.1 Fusobacterium sp. | reverse complement strand
ACCTCAAAAATTGGAGAACAAGCTAAGATAAGGTTAAAAGAACTTCCAGAGAATACAGTACAAAAGGTTGTTATAGATGCGAGAGGGCAAAAGTTAACAGCAGAAATAGAAACTAAAACAATAGATGAGATAATCAGAAAATCTGATGGAATAATAAAGTCAGAAGATATATTTTTTGTAAAATAGGAGGTTAATAAATGGAAGAATTATCAACAAAAGAATTTAATGAAATTTATAAAAAATATTTTAGAGAATATTTTGATAAACCTTTAAAAAAAGATGGGTACTATAAAAAAGGAACAATTACATTTTATAAAATAAATAAAATGATGATGATTGAAACAATAAATTTTCAAAGGCATTATGATAGATTAACAGTAAATTTTGGAGTAGCGCCACTATGGTGTGGGGCAGTAAAAGGAGCAATGAGTATAGGAGGAAGAATTAATGTATTTTCAAAAGAGAAAACACATTGGCAATATCAATGGTGGGATATAAGAAATGAAGAAGAGATAAGAAATAGTATGGCAGAGATATTAGAATTAATTCAAAATGGACTATATAAATGGTTTAAAGAAAAGGAAAATGAAGAAAACATAATAGAAAGCATGAAAAAATCATATCATAGTAAAATAAATGAACATATGTCTTTAGCAACATCAATGGCAAAATTTAAAAGATATGATGAAATACTACCGTATATTGAAAAAGTAAAAGAAGAATATAATAAATTTGGTAAAGAGAAAAAAACTTGGGAATGGGTTCAAGAATTGTATAGTGAATTATTACTACTAGAAAAAAAAGTAAAAGAAGGTCATAAAGCAATAGATGAATATATAGTAGAGAGAGAAAAACAATCATTGAAAGAGATGGGTTTAGAAAAATTGATTAAAGAATAAATTTTTTATAGATAGCCTAAGTTAAGACTTGGGCTATTTGTTAAGGGATTTATAGAAAGAACAGTATTTGAAGAATTTTCAGATATATTAGGTGGGATAGCAGATAGACAGGAACCTAAAGGAGGAAAATAAAAAATGAAAAGAGTAGTGTATATAAGAGGAAAATTTAAAGGAAGCAATCAAGAAATGAAAGAAGCCTATTTATATGCAAAAGAAATGATGAAAAAATATAACTTAGAACCACAATATATTGGAGTAGGTGCAGAAGAAGGCTGGAATACACATAATATATTAACATTAAAAAGAAAAGAAAAAAAGTTGCTAATTGATTTAGAAGAAAATAGAAAAATAAAAAATATAGAATTATATACAAAAGAAATGGAAGAAAAAAGGATAAAATATAATAAAAGTTATTTTTTAATAAATGAGGCAGAGGGAGTAATCGTTTTTTGGACAAATTCTAATATTGAAGAAATAAATTTTAAAGAAATATTAGAAGAAATGAAGAAATATGTAGAACCAGGAATAGAAGAAATATGTGATTGGGAATCAGATGCAATCCCTTTAGGATATATTTATGAAGGAGAAAAAACATTAGAGCCAGATGATATAATCCCTAAGAAAGTAACTATTATTTATAAAAAAGTAAGTCCATTAGATATTCCAATAGAAGTATAAATTATTAAATTTTTTATAGATAGCCTAAGTTAAGACTTGGGCTATTTGTTAAGGGATTAAGGGATTTATTGAAAAAGCAGTATTTGAAGAATTTTCACATATACTAGGTGGAATAGCAGATAGACAGGATAA
>NZ_JAUMYY010000037.1 GCF_030528405.1 Fusobacterium sp. | reverse complement strand
ACTTTTTTTAATTTTTCTTCGTCAAGCTTTAAGTAAAAACCAAAAGATGAATTTATCTTCTTAGAAAAAGTTCCATGTATTTGTAAAGGAAAAAATTTTCTAAAATTATTTTCATTTATACCAGAACCAGCTAAAATTTCACAGTTTGTTTTTAAATTTTTAATGTTATTTAAACCTTTTTCAGCATTTTCTTCGTGACCACTTGTCAATATTCTTGTTACGCCAAGCTCATCTAAAAGTTTAACACTCTCTTCATAATTTTCAGTACAATCTATTGCTCTGTGAAATACAAACTCTTTCCCCGCTTTTATAGTTAAATCTAAAACTTCCTTTGTTTGCTCAACATTTATTTTATTCTCCTTTGTAAGAGAGCCGAAAACTATGCCATCTGTATAATTTAATAAATTCTTTAAACAGTCTAAATGTAGTTTATGTTCCTGCTCTGTATAATAAAAATCTCCTGCTCTACATCTAAGCATTGACATTACAGGAATATCTGTGCTTTCTTTAACTCTTTTTAAAATTTCAATTGAAGGACTTAACCCTCCTATTTCTATAGCTGTAACTAGTTCTATTCTATCAACAATATCTCTATATCTATTTAATATTTCTATGTCATCTACATTTTGTAAACAAATTTCTAACATAACTTCCTCCTATTTTATACCTAACATTTCATCTAATCTTTTTAAATATCTTTTTAAACGCAGTAGTTCTCCTTCTTTATTTACTTTTCTATTGGAATAATAAAATTCTACTTCTCTTTCTTTATTATCCTCTAAAAGTTCTCTTGATGATAGTTCTACAAAAAGTTTATTTACAGTTCCCTCATTACCGTCTAAAAGAGTTATATGCTGAGGTAAAATTTTTCTTAAACTATCTTTAAAATAATTAAAGTGAGTACAGCCTAAAACTACTGATGAATATTCTTCCAATTTAAAATTTTCCAATTCTTTCAATAAATAATTATAGACTTCTTCATCATTAAAAATTTCATTTTCAGCAAAACTAACTAATTTTGGCAAAGCAATTAAATCAACTAAATTTTCTTTGTCAACTCTAGTAATAAGATCCTGTAATTTTTTTCCTCTGACAGTCAAAGGAGTTGCTATGACTAAAATTCTTTTATTTCCATAAAAATCAATAGCTTTCTTAACTGCAGGTTCCATTCCAATAAGTGGAAGTGAATACTTGTCCCTCATCTCCTGAATAGCTGCACTCGTTGCAGTATTACAAGCTATAACAATGGCTTTTATACCTTTAGCTAGCATATGTTCTATAGCTCTATCCATAAGATTTATTATTTCTCCCTTTGTTTTAACTCCATAAGGAACATTATCAGAATCGGCATAGTATAAAAAATTTTCTTTAGGAAATTTCTTCAAAGCTAAATGAAGAACTGAAAGTCCACCTATGCCTGAATCAAAAACAGCTATTTTCATTTTTTCCTTCCTTTACAAATAATTTATTTAAATTTTTATTATTAAAATTAAATCTACTTTAAAAAGTAGTTAATTGTTATTATAATAACATAAAATGAAAATTAAAAAAATAAACTTTTAATATTTTCTATATTTTTACTTAATAGATTATAGAATTATGGTATAATGGAGTATAATGAATTTTAATACTGGAGGTTTTAAAATGGCAGTGATAAAAATTTTAGATGAAAGTGTTTCCAATGCAATAGCTGCTGGAGAAGTTGTAGAAAATCCTACTAGTATGATTAAGGAACTTATTGAAAATTCTCTCGATGCTGGGAGTACAGAAATAAAAATTGAAGTTAGAAATGGTGGATTGGATCTCACTATTTCTGATAATGGTTGTGGAATGGAAAAAGAAGACTTATTACTTTCAATTGAAAGACATGCTACAAGTAAAATTTCTACCAAGGAAGATTTATTTAAAATAATGACCTACGGTTTTAGAGGAGAAGCTCTCTCTTCTATAAGTGCTGTTTCAAAAATGATACTTTCATCAAGAACTAATAATATGGAGAACGGAGTACAAATAAATGTTTTAGGAGGAAAGGTAAGTGCTTTAAAAGAAATATCCAAAAATGTAGGAACTCATATAGAAATAAAAGATTTATTTTATAACACTCCTGCAAGACTTAAATTTTTAAGAAAGGCAAATACTGAATATATAAATATAAAAGATATAGTTATGAAGGAAGCTCTTGCAAACTCTGGAGTAAAATTTTTGCTTACAATTGATGGAAAAGAAAGTATAAGAACAAGTGGAAATGGTTTAGATAATGCTGTTCTTGAAATTTTTGGAAAAAATTACTTAAAAAATTCGCAAAGATTCTCTTTAGGTCTTTTAGGAAATGCTGAACTTTTTAAAGCTAGTAGAGATTCTATCTTTGTTTTTATAAATGGAAGAGCTGTTAAGTCTAAGTTAGTTGAGGATGCCGTTATAGATGCTTATCATACAAAACTTATGAAGGGAAAATATCCCTTTGCAGTAATATTTTTAAATCTTAATCCTGCTGATATAGATGTAAATGTCCACCCTTCTAAAAAAATTATAAAATTTTCCAATAATGCCGAAATTTATCAATTAGTTAAAAGTGAAATTGGAAGATCTTTTGAAGATGATGAAGACTTTATATCAGCACATATAGTAAAAGATTCAAATGCTTTTAATGATTTAAATTTAGATTCTAATTCTAATCCAAATAATAATTTAATAAAAAAAGATTCTAAGAGCAACTTATTGAGCATAGATACTTTCAAAAAAGAGCTTTCATTAGAAAAAGAAAAATACAATGATGCAGCTCAATTATCTTCTATAGATAGGGATGAATTTAAAAATCTATCTAATTTAAATGCTAGTTATACTTCAAAAATAGACATATCAAATAGTGGAAAGACTGAAAATAAAATTTTAGAAGTTAAAGAAGATATAGAGTTAAAGAAAAATTTTGAAAATAAATATGTTTTTAAAAATGATGATACAAGCAGAGGGATAATATTCGATGATGTAAATTCTTTAAAAAATGTTGATTTCAAAGTGATTGGACAGCTTTTTGATAGTTTTATTTTAGTGGAAAGAAATTCTTTACTTGAAGTATATGATCAGCATATAATACATGAGAGAATCTTATATGAAAAATTAAAACAGGAATATTACAACAAATCAATGACTAAACAAAATTTACTAGTCCCAATAAGAATAAACTTAGATCCTAGAGAAAAACAAATCGTTTTAGATAATTTAGAGACTTTTTCATTATTCGGCTTTGAAATTGATGATTTTGATAGAAGTGAAATACTTATTAGAACAACACCTGTTATGGATTTAAGGGACAGTTATGAAAATATTTTAAAAAATATATTGGGAAATATTATAAAAAATAAAGATGAAGATATAAGGGAAAATATAATCATTTCTATGTCCTGTAAAGGAGCAATAAAGGCAAATCATAAGTTAACTATGGATGAAATGTATTCTATGGTTGCTAAATTACATGAAGTTGGAGAGTATACCTGTCCACATGGAAGACCAATAATAGCAAAACTCTCTCTTTATGATTTAGAAAAACTTTTTAAAAGAAAATAGTTGAAAATTTATTAAAGAAGAGGTATATTTTATTGAATATATATGTTATTTGTATAGGGAAAGTAAAAGAGGGGTATATAATTGAAGGTATTCAAGAGTTTTCTAAACGAATGAAAAAATTTGTCAATCTAGAAATAATTGAATTAAAAGAGTTTACTAAAGAGTCCAAAATTGAGCTTTGTATAAAAAAAGAAAGTGATGAAATTCTTAAATATCTTTCTAAAATTAATTCCTACGAAATTTTATTAGATTTAACTGGAAGAGAGTTTGACTCTGTAGCTATGTCCACTTATATTGAGGATTTGAAAAATAGTGGAGTTAGTAATATCAGCTTTATAATAGGCGGTTCAGATGGTGTTTCTCAGGAGCTAAAAAAGAAAGTAAAATTAAAACTTAAGTTTTCAAATTTTACTTTTCCCCATCAACTTATGAGATTAATTTTTATGGAACAACTCTACAGATGGTTTGCCATTTCAAATAATATAAAATATCACAAGTAAACATTATTTTATTAAGGAGGGAATGATACTAGATGTATTCACAGGGGGACATTTTTTATTATAATTACGATGGAGATGAATACGAACTAAATGTTCTTGAAAATTTTATTTTAGATAGTAAAGAGTATATTATCACTGAGGACCATGATGGGGATATTCATGTATTTTTTTATGATGAAGATGAGGAGGACTTACTTTTAGTTGATGATAGAGATGAAAAAAAAGCAGCCATAGCTTATTGGAGAAATGAGTGCCTTCTAAATGAAGATATTGATGATTTTGAAGATGATGAATATTATGATAGAGAAGATGAACTTCTGAATAAAGATTTTGACAGAGAATTTGATGAAGAATATGAAAATAACTACTATTAACAAAAAACTTATTATTAAAACAGAAGACAGCTTTGGAGAAAAAACATTTGAAATTGTTAAAGCATTGTGTGAAAATGATTATTTAGGAAATTATAGATCCTACTATTATAAAAGTAAGTATGGAGATTGTAAAATATGCTTTGTAAATAATATTTTAACCATAGATAGAAAAGGAATTTTTAATAATAGTTTTGAAATTTTTTTTAATGGAATAAAAAATAAGTTTCTTTATGAAACAGATATGATTAAGGAGGAATTTTACTCTCTTGGTGAAACTATTTCTTTTGATGCAACTAAAAAGGTATTTTCTTTTAGCTACAAACTTCTTGATCTAAATTATTCCGAATTGAATAGAATTTCTATTTCAATAAAAGAAATTTAAATTTATATTTTTAAGGAGGTAGCAATGAAAATTTTTAAAAAAATATCTATTATATTTTCTATAATACTACTTACAAGTTGTACAAGCTTAAAAACTAATTCTTTAAAAGGAATTACAGATATTTTAGGACTTGATAATACTGAAAAAGAAGGCTCTTCTGTTGATAACACAAAAAAACAAGATGAATTTATCCAAGAAAATGTAATTTTAACGGACGAGAATGTTTCTGAGTATTTAAATATTGTAAAGGAAAGATTAAAAAAATCTGAAAAAAGAATTGTAGATTCAACAGAAAATAACTATAAAGTTCTTGTTGGAGAATATTTAATAACTCCTTTTAATAAAGGAACTGTTGCAAAAGTTATCAACGCTCCTAAAAATACAAATACAAGAGTAAAATTAGAAGGAACTAACTTAATATTTAGAACAATTTACAGAGGAAATTATGCTGTTGCACTTTATGATGGAAGTAGTCTAGTTAGAAAAATAAACATAAGCGCTCTCACTAAATTTAATTTTTCAGAAGACAATATTTATTCTATAATACTTGCAAATTCTGAGAAAAAAACAAAGATTCTAGAAAATGCTATATCACTTTATAAAATTTATTATCCAAATGGTGTAAATGTAAGAAAAGTTAATTATTTCTTATTAGATTATGCTCATAGCAAAAAAGACAAAGCTATGATAATTGAAGCCTTAGAATCTTTAAAAACAGAGATTGAAAACTTTAATGATAATCAAAAAATTCTTATTTTACAAGCCGCTAGATTGACTAATAAAGATATATTTATTCCTGCGAGCTTATATAGAACCAAAAATACTGAATTGGAAAAAGAACTTGGAGCATATTTAAAAAGTAAAAATGTACTGGATAAAAAGGATGTTGTATTTTTAGAAAAAACAAGTGCAAGTGAAAATTCTGAGGATCGAAATACAACACTAGAAAAAATAAGCTCTTGGTATAAAAATAATGGTGATGTATCCAAAGCTAAAAATTTAGAAGATAAGACTACTAATGCAAAGGTAGAAAGTCTTTATGATATTGCAATTAGAAATATGAACTCTAATCCTAAGCTTGCAATAGATAACTTTAAAAAATCTTTAGCAAATGAAAAAAATAAAAATAGAAGAGCTGAAACATACTATAATATAGCAAATTCTTATCTAAAATTAGGAAATAAAGTTGAAGCACTTAAATACCTTACTCTTATTAAACAAGAATTTGTTGGCAGTGACTGGGTAAAGAAAAGCGAATTACTAATAAATACAATCAAATAAATTTAGGAGGAAATATGGAAAGATATATTGATAGATTTGAGAGAGAACCTCTTATTGCTGAAAGATGGAAAAAAATAGAAGAATTAGAAAATTCAGGCATAAAAGCTTTTAGAGCCAAATATGATAAAAAAAATATGATAGGAGATATATTAAAGCATAAACCTGAAGAAAGTTTAAAATTTAAAACTGCTGGAAGACTTATGTCACTTAGAGGAAAAGGAAAAACTTACTTTGGTCATATAGAAGACCAAAGCGGAAAAATTCAAATTTACATCAGAAAAGATGAATTAGGCGATGAGTTATTTAATAAAGTTGTAAAAATGCTAAATGTTGGAGATATAATTGGAGTTGAAGGAGAACTTTTTATAACTCATACCGAAGAACTTACTTTAAGGGCTGCTGATATTGCTCTACTTACTAAAAATGTCAGAGCTCTACCAGAAAAATATCATGGTCTTACTGATGTAGAAATTAGATATAGAAAAAGATATCTAGATTTAATAATGAATAAGGAAGTCAGAGATACATTTATAAAGAGAACTCAAATTATAAAATTAGTTAGAAAATATTTAGATGATAGAGGTTTTTTAGAAGTAGAAACTCCTATAATGCACCCTATTTTAGGTGGTGCTGCTGCAAGACCTTTTATTACACATCATAATACTTTAGATATAGACTTATATCTAAGAATCGCGCCAGAATTATATTTAAAAAGACTTATTGTAGGTGGCTTTGAAAAAGTTTATGATTTAAATAGAAATTTTAGAAATGAGGGTATATCAACTCGTCATAATCCAGAATTTACTATGGTTGAATTATACCAGGCACATGCAGATTTCAATGATATGATGGATTTAACTGAAGGACTAATTACAACAATTTCTAAAGAAATAAATGGAACAACTGAACTAACTTATGATGGTGTAGACTTAAAACTTGAAAACTTTGCAAGAGTACATATGGTAGATTTAATAAAAGAAGTTACAGGCATCGATTTTTGGCAGAAAATGAGTTTCGAAGAAGCTAAAAAAATAGCTAAAGAGCACCACGTAGAAGTAGCTGAGCATATGAATAGTGTAGGGCATATAATAAATCAATTCTTTGAGGAAAAATGTGAAGAAAAAGTAATTCAACCGACATTTGTCTATGGTCATCCAGTTGAAATTTCTCCTCTAGCTAAGAGAAACCCAGAAGATTCAAGATTTACTGATAGATTTGAACTATTTATAAATAAAAGAGAATATGCTAATGCCTTTACAGAACTAAATGATCCAGCTGATCAAAGAGGGAGATTTGAAGCTCAGGTTGAAGAGGCTAAGCGTGGAAATGATGAGGTCCCTCCAGTAGTGGATGATGATTATGTAGAAGCCCTTGAATATGGAATGCCTCCTACAGGTGGACTTGGAATAGGAATAGACAGATTGGTGATGCTTATAACTGGTGCTCCATCAATAAGAGATGTTATTTTATTTCCACAAATGAAACCAAGAGATTAAAATCCACTTGGCTGTTGCAAATTAAATTTTAAAATGCAACAGCCTCTATTAATTTTAAAGGAGTAATAAATGTTAAGCGAATTTATAATTATTTTTATAATAAATTATACTGGAATAATTATTTCGAATATTTTTAATCTTCCTATTCCTGGAACAATTGTAGGAATGATTTTATTTTTCATACTTTTACATACCAAAATATTGAAGGCTGAAAAAGTTGAAAATGCTGTCAATGTTTTATTATTAAATATGACTATACTTTTTCTGCCACCAGCAGTAAAAATAATCGATAAGGCTGATATGCTAGACGGGCAATTTATAAAAGTTTTAATACTTATAGTTTTTACAACTTTCATTACTATGGGAGTCACAGGAAAAATAGTTCAATTTATGATAGAGTTAATGGAAAAAAGGAGAATAAAAAATGAAAGAAATAATAGTTAGCGAAGCTTTTTTTGGAATTTTAATAAGCTATGTCGCTTTTGAAATTGGTAAGTTTATATTTAAAAAAACTCAATCTCCAATTTTTAATCCACTTTTAATAGGAACGACTCTAGTCATATTAATTTTAAAAATTTTTAATATAAGTACAGAAAGTTATTTTAAAGGGGCTGGTCTTATAACATTTTTTTTAGGTCCTGCTACGGTTGCACTATCTCTTCCTCTCTATAAGCAATGGAATTTATTTAAAAAATATTTTATACCAGTAATGACAGGAGCAGTTATAGGCTCATTTGTTGGAGTAATTTCAGTTATTTTTCTAGGAAAAATTTTAGATATAGATAAGGCTTTACTCTATTCTTTTATACCTAAATCTATAACAACTCCCATTGGAATAGAAGTGAGTACAATGATTGGTGGTATTCCTTCTCTAACAGTTTTAAGTATAATCTTAACTGGAATTACTGGAAATGTCACAGCACCTTTTATATGTAAAATTTTTAGAATAAAACATTCTGTTGCCAAGGGGATAGGAATAGGAGTAGCAAGTCATGCCGTAGGAACCTCAAGAGCTATGGAGATGGGAGAAATAGAAGGTTCAATGAGTGCACTTTCCATTGTTTTTGCAGGAATATTAACTCTTATCTGGGCACCAATTTTAAAATTTTTAGTTTAAAAAAATGCTGTTGCAAATCTTTTTATAAAAAAATAAGTAAAAAATAAGTGAATTACATCTAAATTTTAATTTAAAAATTGAAGGAAATGAGCCGAGCAAATGTCGGTATGTCTGAGCGAAGCGAGTTACCGAATTTGCAGCGAATGTCAATTTTTAAATATTAAGAAATTTAGCCAGTAATGAGCTATTTTTTACTTATATAATTAATTACAACAGCATTTTTATTTATTTTTTCATTTCATCTACAAATTTCTTAGTTATTTGCTGAGGTCTTGTTATAGCTCCTCCTACAACAACAGCATAGGCACCCAAATCAAGTGCTGCTTTAGCTTTTTGGGGTGTGTCAATATTTCCTTCTGCTATTACAGGAATATTAACTGCTTCTATTACTTTTTTTAATTCTTCAAGAGGAGAATTTCCTCTTGTATAATCTGTGTAGCCTACAAGAGTTGTCCCAACTACATCAAAACCAATTTTTTCTGCTAAAATTGCCTCATCAACAGAAGATATATCTGCCATTAATAGTTGTTCAGGGTATTTTTCTTTAATTTCTCTAATCAAATCTTCTAAATTTTTTCTATCAGGTCTTTCCCTCTTTGTAGCATCTATTGCTATTATATCTACACCTTCATTTACTAATTCTTCTGTTTCTTTAATTGTTGGTGTAATATACACATTACAATCTCCATACACTTTTTTTATTATACCTATAATTGGAAGATTGACATTTTTTTTTATTTCCTGAATATCTGCAACTGTATTTGCTCTAATTCCACTAGCTCCTCCTACAAATGCTGCATAAGCCATTCTTCCCATAATATATGAACTATGTAATGGCTCATCTTCCAATGCCTGACAAGAAACTATAAGTTTCCCTTTTATCTTTTCCAATATTTTATTCATAAATACTCCCTAAATTTGAAATAATAAAATATATTAAATTTTTTTTAATTAGCTAAATATTTATTATATAATTCTTTTGCAAAGGCTACTTGTTTTTCATCTATTTTTTTCATCGGCTTTCTACAATAGCCAGCATCTACACCTTGAAGCTTCATAATTTCCTTGATTGTTTGATATAAACCGTTAGATAAAATTCCCTCTATTAAATCATTCGTTACATTTTGAACTTTTAAAGCTTCTTCAATTTTTCCTGCCTTTGTTAAACTTAAAATTTCTTTAGCCCTAGGTCCGTTTATATTGAAAGTACTTCCTATTGCTCCATCAATTCCCATTACAGCAGCAGGTAATAACATTTCATCAAACCCGGAAAAAATAAGTTTATCAGGAAATGCTTTTCTTATTCTCTCTAATAAATAAAAATCTCCTGCAGTAAATTTAACTCCTATTATTTTTTCATTTTCAAATAATTCTGCAAATTGTGACACGTTTATATTAACACCAGTTAAAAAAGGTATAGAATAGACAACCATATTATTCCCTGTTTCTCTAACTATAGTTTCATAATAGTTTTTTATTTCAGAAAAATCAAATTTATAATAAAAAGGTGTTACTGCTGATAGACATTTGTATCCTAGTTTTGTTGCATATTTACCTAGTTCCACAGCCTCATATAAATTTATACTCCCTACTTGAGCTATTAAATGAACACTATCTTTAGCTTCATCAATAGCTATTTCAAATACTTTTTTCTTCTCATCAGTAGAAATCATAAAGTTTTCTCCTGTACTTCCACCAACATATAGTCCATCAACTTTCATCTTGTCTATATTATGTCTAACTATTTCTCTTAAACCTCTTTCATTAATACTTCCATCTTCATTATAAGGCACCATTAGTGCTGAATAAATACCTCTCATTTCTTCCTCCGTATATTTTTATTTATTGTTATATTTTATCAAAATTATTATATTTCAACTTTAAAAATAACTTTTTTAATTTCTTTTTCTTTTCCAACTTTTAAAAGAGCTATATGTGCTTCATATGGGAAAATAATTAAAAATTTTTCCTTATCTAAATAAAATTCTGTCTGTATATCTCCCTTCATCAAAGCATAATCATTCTCAATATCAAATTTTTTTGTTTCTATAAGAGAATTAAATGCTGAATAGCCGATACTCTCTTCTCCCTCAAGAACAATATGAATATCTATATATTTTTTATGATATTCAAGCTCAAGCCCATTTTTATCTCTTGTAATTGCTTTTTCTGGGCAATTGAAATAGATAATATCTCCATCTATTTCATTTTTTCCAAAATGATTATCTTTATATTTTTTTTCACTTATATATTCTATAGCTTTATCCAAATTTTTTGATAATCCCTTA
Organism: Fusobacterium sp.; assembly: GCF_030528405.1. Taxonomy (GTDB): domain Bacteria; phylum Fusobacteriota; class Fusobacteriia; order Fusobacteriales; family Fusobacteriaceae; genus Fusobacterium. The sequence continues at coordinate 6,300 of NZ_JAUMYY010000037.1, read as the reverse complement.
TATATCTTTATATCTTTAATTTCCCCGTAAATCATATTACTCCTCTAATTTATTTATTTTTTTTAAAAGTAAATAAGTGGCTCCTATCATTCCTGAGCTATTGCCCAATTCAGCAAAATGAATATTTAAGTTCTGCTTAAATATAGGACTTATTTTTTTATTAAGACTTACTTTGATTCTATTTAAAAGATGTTCTCCCTGTTTTGTAACTCCTCCTCCCAGTACAATATCTGATGGATTAAAAGCATAAATTATTGAAGACAGTCCATCTGTAATATTATCTATCCATTCATCTATGACATCCTTGTATTCCTGAAAGCCTTCTTTTTCTAAAGTAAAAATTTCTTTTCCATTTAAATTCTTACCTATTCTTTCTTTAACCATTTTAACTAAAGCACTTGTAGACGCATATTGTTCATACTTACCCTTTTTGATTTGAATATGCCCAAACTCACCAGCAACAAAATTTTCTCCCCTAAATAATTTATTATTTAAGATAATTCCACCACCTATGCCTGTTCCAATAGTTAAACAAATAAAGCTTTTTAAGCTTTTTGCTACACCTTTCCATTTTTCACCAAGAGCAGCACAATTAACATCGTTTTCAAGAATAACAGGTAAAGAATACTTTTCTTCTAAAAGCCTAACTAAATTTGTCCCTATCCACCCTGGAATAATCGGATTTCCACCTATAACTTGACCAATTTCTCCATTTATTTGACCAGTTCCTGAAATAGCAATACCTAAAATAAGTTCATTTTTATAATTGTTTTTTATAAAATCAATTTTTTCTAGTAAATTTTTGATTCCTTTTTCTGCTTCTGTACTTATTTCACTACTTTCTAGAACTTCTCCATTTAAAGAAACAAGACCATACTTTATAAGTGTTCCACCAATATCAATTGCTAAAATTTTCATTGTAAAACTCCTCAAATTTTATGGGGCTGTTGCAAATATAATATTTCCTAATTTACACAACAACCCCAAGCATTTAATTTTAATTTATCCCATTATTAAATTAGGTAAAAATGTTACAAGTTCTGGGAATATAGTTATAATAACTAAAGTTATAAATATCGGCAGCAAGAAAGGAATAACCCCTTTTGTTACTGTACTTACGCTCATTTTACCTACTTGAGCAACTACAAATAATGCCATTCCCATAGGTGGAGTTAAAATACCTATCATCATATTAAGTGTAGACATAACTCCAAAAAATACTAAATCTATTCCAACTTGTTGAGCTACAGGTATAAGCATAGGTAGGACTAAAAATTGTAATGCAAGTGCATCAATAAACATACCTAAAAATAATAGAAGTAAATTTATCATTATAAGGACTGTTATTTGAGAGTTGGCAAATTTTATAAATATTTCTGCAATTCTCATAGCTATCTGTTCTCTTGCTATGATATCCCCGAAGAAAGTTACTGTCATTATCATTAAACAAGTTACTCCACTTATTGCAACCGCTTCTATACAATGTTGAAATAAAGATTTTAGAGTTAACTCTTTATAAATAAATGCTCCTAAAAATGTAGAATAAAGTGCTGCAATAACTGCTGCTTCAGTTGGAGTAAACAGTCCTGAAAATATTCCTCCAATTATTAAAAGTGGAGTAAGTAATGCCCAGAATGATTCTTTAAAAGCTTTCCATCTTTCGCTAGATGTAGCTTTCTTAGCTCTTTTATAGCCTCTTTTTTTACAGATAAAGTAATTCATTGTCATAAGAGCAACTGTTGTTAAAAAGCCCGGAATAAAACCGCCTAAAAACAATCTGGCAATTGATTCATTAGCAATTACTCCATAAATAATCATTGATATGCTAGGTGGAACTAAGGGCCCTATAATGCAAGATGCAGCTGTTAATCCACCACAGATATCATCTTCATATCCTTCATCCTTCATTGCCTTTATTTCTAATTGCCCAAGCCCGCCGGCATCAGCTATAGCCGAGCCTGACATTCCGGAAAATATAAGACTTGCCGCAACATTTACATGTCCCATTCCTCCAGTATAATGACCGAGCATAGCTTTAGCAAAATTAAATATTCTTTCAGTAATTCCAGAACCATTCATAAGTATTCCTGTAAGTATAAAGAAAGGGACACTCAATAAACTGAAACTATCTAAACTATATACTAATTTATCTGCTGCAAAATATGCAACCTTCCATCTGGTCAAGGCAAAATATAAAATTGTGGCTATCAACAGTGACCAACCGACCGGCATTCCTAAAAACATTATTATCAGCCAACCGGTCAATGCATAGTATATAACTGAATCTCCTACTGAAATATAATTTGAAAGCCTAAAAATTTTTAGTAAATCAGGTTTAAATATTGTAATTATAACTAAGATAATTATTATTGCCAACATAACAACAGGCTTAAAAGATACTTTACCTTCATTGTAACTATCAATATATGCTTGATAAAATCTTATAAGCATTAAAATTGTTATAAGTGGTAAAGATAAATACATCCATTTTAATGATATACCTAAAGATACTATTTGAATTTCTTCCTTTTTTAAAAATAAATCATAACCAAAATATAGAAAGAAAAGTAAGCATCCTAAAATTGCTATTTGTAAAAAAGTTGATACAATTTTTTTCATTTTTGGGGGAAATTTATCATAGAGAAAATCTATATAAATATGCTGCCTATTTCTAATTCCTAAACTTACACCCAACATACCCACATATACAAATATAAGTCTTGCTAATTCTTCACTCCAAGTAAGAGGTGAACCTAGTATTTGTCTTGAGAAAATTTGAACAATAAGAATAGCAAACATAAGCATAAACAAGCTTCCAGCTAACCATTCTTCAAGTTTATTAAATATTTTCATCATATTCCCTGCTTTCATTAATTATTATCTAACAGAATCTATAGCTTTTATAGCATCTTCTCCTACTTTTCCATTTTTCTTTATATATTCGTCATAGAAAGGTTTCATTGCTGCTTTAAATTCATCTAAATTAGGTTCAGTTATAGTCACTCCATTTTGTTTAAAGAAATCTTTTAAGTTTGCTTCTTCTTCCATAAATAATTTAGTGTGATAGTCAGCTGCAACTTGGGCTGCTTCTCTTACAACTTTTTGTAAATTTTCCGGTAATTCTTCCATAGTTATATTACTTACTAAATATAGCTGATCATTTAATATATGATTTGTCATAGCTAAATATTTTTGAACTTCATAAAATTTTTGAGCCTTTATTGTTGAAAGTGGATTTTCTTGAGCCTCAACAGCATTAGTTTTTAAAGAAATATATACTTCAGAAAATGCCATTGGTGTAGGAGCTGCTCCACTATATTTAGCATAAGCAAGGTTAGCTGCTGCACCCGGTACTCTTAATTTTAAGCCTTTCATATCTGCAAGAGATTTTATTGCTCTATTTGAAGTTGTTTGTCTTGTTCCATTGTATGCTTGAGCAAGAACTGTCATTCCTTTTTTATCATGTAATTTTTTATATAAGTCTTTTCCGAATTGAGTTGCTGTAGCTTTTTTCATATGTTCAAAGTCTTTTATCATATAAGGCAATGTGTATACTTCCGCTTCTGGGAAGAAAGTTGAAAATCTTCCTGTTTCAGAGAAAGTGAAATCTAAAGCGCCACCTTCTAATTGTTGCATCATAGCTAAGTCATCTTTTCCAAGTTGTGCGTTTCCATATAGCTTTAATTCTATTTCTCCTTTAGATCTCTCTTTTAGTTCCTTTGCAAAAACTTCTGCAGCCTTATATTCATTTTGTGAATTTCCAGCTGTCATTCCCATTTTTAAATTGTACTTAGCTGCAAAAGCAGATGTAGTCATTACTCCAAATAAAAGCCCCATTTTCAATAAATTCATTTTTTTCATAAATCTTTTCCTCCTAAAATTTTATAATTATAGTTTCACAAAGTAAAACTTTAAAAACTTGTTTATTTAAATTAAATTCTCTAATAAGATAATTCTAGATTCAGAAATAATATTTTTTACCTCATTTTTGGGATCTTTGTATAATATATCAAACATTATCTGACCTGCCATATAGCCTGTTTGAAATACATCATCTGCAACAGTAGCAAATATAACTCCCTGCTTTATAAGTTTTTTAATCCTATTTCCAATGCCATTGGTAACAATTAATTTATTAGATAATTTTTTTCTAGAAATTTCTTTTAATATATCTTGAGAGTATCTATTTATATAAATTGCAGAAAAGTGATTCCTATCCAACATAAAATTTAAAAATTTAATGCTATCTTCTATTCCATTTCTTCTAAAAATACCTAGTATCTTTGTATTTTTTTCTTTACATTTGTCCACAAAACCATCAAGATAAAGCTTAGAAGAAATTCTATCATCACCATTATCAATAATTAAAACTCTCTCGTCACCTCTTAAAATTTTACTGACTAAAGCAGCAGCCATTTCCCCATCTTTATAATAGTTTGGACCAATATGCGGAATATTTTTACCCAGTTCAATTCCAATAGATACAATTTTAATTTTTTCAAGATAAGGATTTAATATTTTTAAAATTTCTTTTCTATCAAGAGGAATTATAATAATTCCATCAATATAAGTTGAAGAAATTAAAACTTCTCTTAAAATTTTAATTTGCTCTTGAGGTTCATTAATATCAGTACTTATTTCTATAATTTTAAAATTATGATGTTTATATTCTTCTTTTATTTTTCTAATTCCATTTTTCATTTCATTAGTATAATAAATATTTTTAGAGTTAACTAAAAAACTATATATAATCTTTTTTTTGCTTGCAAGAGAACTACCAACAAGATTTTTCTCATAGCTCATTTCAGAAACAAGTTTTAAAATCTTTTCTTTGGTTTCTTTTTTTACATATCCACTATTGTTTATTGCTCTGGCAACTGTTGTTCTACTTATGCCTAGTTTTTCAGCTATTTTTTTCTGTGTAACCATAAATATACTCCAAAATTATAATATATGTTCTCGTGAACATATATTATAATTTTAAAATAACTTTGTCAAACTATATAAAAAATTTTCTGATAATGTACAATAACTTTAAAAATTTTGAGTTTTTTATTCAATAATCGTATATAGTAACTATAGTTTTATAAAATTTACTTTTAACTCCTCTTACTAAAAAATTTTAAAGTTCTTTTTTCTGCATAGCCTCTCTTAAAAATGGAAGTAAAGAGCGTGTTATAATAATTTTTCTGCTCTCAATATTTAAGCACATTATCTGCCCTCTCTCCATTAAGTCATACCAACTTGTCTTGCTTATGCCAAACATCTGAACTAAATCTTTTGTGGAGCAGAACTCACCTAAATTATCCAAAAGCATAATTTCTAAAAAACTTTCTATTTCATTTTTAGGTGCCCAGTTAAAAAAATTATTAATATAAAAATCCTCTTGTGTTAGAGGATTTGATATTGGATACATATTGGTGCTGAAATTTAAGCTGTTTAAAAAAGAGGAAAGTTCATATTCTCTTCTGCCGTATCTGCTTTTTGACTTTATATTTTCGTTCTTTACAAGCATATAAATAAAAGTCAGACTTAGACCTAAGTTTTCTTGAAGTTTTTTTGCACTTGCATATTCTCCTATTTCCTTTCTTAAAATTTCAAAAATTACATCTTTCATAGTCATAATAAACCTCCCATAATTTTTTTAATTTTAATTCCAGTGATTAAAAAGTTTTTAGTTTTTAATAGGATTATGTGAAAGCTCATTCCCCCTTTATATTAAATTTTTGTTTTTTTTAATAAATATACCCTACTTTTTCAAAAGGGGAAAAAGTAGCAAAAACCCTTTTACGCACTGAAATTTTCAAAGTGCTATTCTATTAAAGTTTTATTATGTGAGTAAAGGCTTCGCCTTTATATCTTATTAAATTTATTTTTTCATTTTTACTTATTTAGAATTTTAAATTCTAAATCGCGGAGCTTTTATCAACTTTATATAAATTTTTTAAATTTTAAATCTTATAAAAAATAAGGGAGTACCACATCTTAAACCTCTTTAAAATGTTACACCCCCTTTATCTTAAAGTTTTTTAAAATCTATAACCCAGTCCTGTGCTAAATCTTATATCTTTTTTATCACTGCCGTGATTGAAACCGTAATCCATTTTTAAATTAAACAGAAGCCCAACTTTATTTTCAAGTCTGTATTCTGCTCCCATACTTGTTCTGCCCTTTTCTCTTGCAGGAGCCAGAATATCAAATTCTCTTCCTCCAACAACATTAGCTCTAGCAGAACTGTCTTTTGCTCCGCTCAATGCTCTTTCATATGAAGCACCAAGCACAAAGTTATGGCTTGTATTT
>NZ_JAUMYY010000036.1 GCF_030528405.1 Fusobacterium sp. | reverse complement strand
AGGTGTTGAGCGGATTAGAGTAATAATCCATCAACACCAAAAAGTATACACCCATTTTAATAAAATAAATTATTTCCTATAAAAATGTTATAATATAGTATACAAAAGGTTAGGAGGAGTTATATGAAAGAAGTTAATGCCAGTATAGCCATACAGGTTTTACCAGATGTTAAAAATAATGATGAACTTATTAAAGTTGTAGATGAAGTTATATCATATATAAAGAGTAAAAACCTAAAAACTCATGTTGGACCTTTTGAAACAACTATAGAAGGAAATTATGAAGAATTAATGGAAATAATTAAAGAATGTCATATTATAGCAATAAAAGCTGGAGCAGAAGGACTTATGTCCTATATAAAAGTTAATTATAAGCCAAAAGGTGATCTTTTAAGCATAGATAAAAAGTTATCAAAATATAATTAAAAAGTATTCAAGAGTTTGTAAATTTATAAACAAAACAAACTCTTTTTTATTGCCTTAAAATAAAAAACAAATTAATTATTTATACTAATTAAAATTTTAAAAAAATAATATATTTTTTTAAATATGGTATATAATATTAAATAATAAAGATAATGAAAATAGAAAATGAATATTTTATTCCGTTTTATGTTTTTTCATTAACTAAAGAAAATTTCATAATCTTCTATTTTCTTAAATTTTGATTGACAAATTTCTTGAATTACGATAAACTTGAAATATAAACTAATAAAATTAAAATGGAGGAAAAGATGAAAGGATTATTAAAAAAAGTAATAAAAAAGGGATTTAAATTTTCTATAATAGCTATGTTAAGTTTATTTGTAATAGCTTGTGGAGGAAAGAGCACTGATAAAAAAGTAGAAAAAATTAGAGTGACGACAACTTTAAATTATTTTGTAAATTTAGTTGAAGAAATAGGAAAGGACAAGGTGGAAGTAGTAGGGCTTATGAATGAAGGGGAAGATCCGCATTTATATGTTGCCACTGCAGGAGATGTAGAAAAATTACAAAATGCAGATTTAGTTGTTTATGGTGGTTTGCATCTAGAAGGAAAAATGGAAGATATATTTAAAAATTTAGAAGATAAAAAACCTTTAAATTTAGGAGAGCAACTTGATAAATCTAAGTTAACTATGGAAGATGAAAATACTTATGATCCTCATGTTTGGTTTAATACTGAGTTTTGGGGAATACAAGCAAAAGCTGTAGCAGAAAAACTAGCTTCTATACAACCTGAAAACAAAGAGTTTTTTGAAGGCAATTTAAAAGATTATTTAAAAGAATTAGAAGAGGCAACAGCTTATGTAAAAAATAGAATAGCTGAAATTCCTGAAGGTTCAAGATATTTAATAACAGCACACGATGCTTTTGGATATTTTGCTGATCAGTTTGGCTTAGAAGTTAAGGCTATACAAGGAGTTTCAACAGATTCTGAAATAGGAACAAAGGAAATAGAAGACTTAGCTAATTTCATAGTTGAAAAAAATATAAAGGCAATATTTGTTGAATCTTCTGTAAACCATAGAAGTATAGAAGCTCTACAAGAAGCAGTAAAATCTAAGGGCAAGAATGTAGAAATAGGTGGAGAATTGTATTCCGATTCTATGGGAGATAAGGAAAACAATACTGAAACATATATTAAAACATTAAAAGCAAATGCTGATATAATAGCAGATGCTTTAAAATAATAAGGAAATTTGAGTAGAAATTAGATTGGGGATAGTATGAATGTAATAGAAATTAAAAATCTAACTGTTGCCTATGGAGAGGGGGCAGTTTTAGAAAATATAAATTTAGATATTGAAAAAGGGGATTTTATAGCTCTAGTTGGTCCAAATGGAGCAGGGAAATCTACACTTATAAAAACTATATTAAATTTTCTAAAACCTATAATTGGAACGATAAAAATAAATGGAAAAACTTATAAAGAAGAGAGAAAAAAAGTGGCATATGTACCACAGAGAGGAAGTGTAGACTGGGATTTTCCCACTACACTTTTTGATGTTGTTGAGATGGGTTCTTATGGAAGAGTAGGTTTTTTTAAAAGAGTTTCTAAAGAAGAAAAGGAGAGAGTAAAAAAAGCAATAGGGCAAGTGGGTATGTTAGACTTTATGGATAGGCAGATCTCACAGCTTTCAGGTGGGCAGCAACAAAGAACTTTTTTAGCAAGAGCATTAGTTCAGGATGCTGAAATCTATTTAATGGATGAACCCTTTCAAGGTGTGGATGCAAAAACAGAAAAGTCAATAGTTGATATTTTAAAAAAATTAAAATCAGAAAATAAAACAGTATTGGTGGTTCATCATGATTTACAGACAGTTCCTGTATATTTTGATAAGGTAATTTTACTTAATAAGACTATCGTTGCAAAGGGGAAAGTAGAGGATGTATTTACTGAAGAAAATATAGAAATAACTTATAGAAAAAGTGAGGAAACTTATGATTAGTTATTTGAACCTTTTTTTGAATAGTTATACTTTTAAGGTAGTAACTATAGGTTGCTCTCTTTTGGCAATGATAAGCGCTATTATAGGCAATTTTGCTGTTTTAAAGAAAGAGAGTTTGCTTGGTGATGGAGTTGCTCATGCTTCTCTTGCTGGAGTCTGTATGGCATTTTTATTAACTGGCAGAAAGGAAATGTATATATTACTTTTGGGAGCTTTAATAGTTGGACTTATATGTATTAGTTTAATTCACTATATACAAATATATTCAAAAATAAAATTTGATAGTGCTATAGCTATGATGCTCTCAAGTTTTTTTGGATTTGGTTTGGTGCTATTGACATATTTAAAGAAAATTCCAGGAGCAAAAAAAGCAGGCTTAAATAGATTTATTTTTGGTCAGGCTTCTACATTGGTAGTAAAAGATATTTATTTCATTGTAGCCATAGGCTTGCTTTTATTGTTTATGATTATTTTATTTTGGAAAGAAATAAAGATTAGTATTTTTGACAAAGAATATGCCAAAACTTTAGGTATAGATAGCGATAAAATTAGATTTATGGTTTCAGTTCTGTTGGTTATTAATATAATATTAGGAATCCAAATAGCAGGTGTTATATTGATTACAGCTATGATAATTGCTCCAGCCGTGGCAGCAAGACAATGGAGTGATAAGCTTTTGACAGTTGTTATAATTTCAGCTATTTTTGGATTTTTATCAGGAGCCTTTGGTTCTATAATATCTACTTTAGATACATCTTTACCAACAGGACCTTTAATTGTTGTTATATCAAGTTTTTTTGTTATCTTTAGTTTAGTTTTTTCTGTAAAAGAGGGCATAGTAGTAAAATTATATAAAAATTATAAACGAAATAAAGATTTGAGGGAAAAGCAGCTTGGAGGTGGTCAAAAATGAGCTCATTTTTGGTTATACATTTGATAGCTATTTTAATTTCTATATCTTGTTCATTACTTGGAGTATTCTTAGTTTTAAAAAAAATGTCTATGCTCACTGATGCTATAACTCACACAATTTTATTGGGTATAGTTTTGTGTTTCTTTATAGTTCACAGATTGGATTCACCATTTTTAATTGTGGGAGCTTCTCTTTTTGGAGTACTGACTGTTTACTTGGTTGAACTTTTATCTAGTAGTCGATTAATTAAGGAAGATGCTTCAATAGGGATTGTTTTAGCTTTTCTTTTCAGTTTAGCAGTTATTTTAATTTCAAAATATACAGCTAATATTCATTTGGACATAGATGCTGTTTTACTTGGAGAAATAGCCTTTGCTCCTTTTCATACAAGGGAAATTTTCGGATTAAAATTAGCTAATTCATTGGTAATAGGTGTAGTAGTTCTTTTTATAAATATAATTTTTGTCATAAGTTTCTTTAAAGAGATAAAAATCTCAATTTTTGATAAAGTTTTGGCAAGTTCTTTAGGACTTATGCCAGTTTTAGTTCATTATTTATTGATGACTATGGTTTCAGTAACAGCTATTACTTCATTTGAAGCAGTTGGAGCAACTCTTATGATTTCTTTTATGGTAGGTCCTGCTGCAACTGCCTATATTATTTCAAAAAGGCTTAGGCAGATGATACTTTATAGTATAATATTTGGAGTTATTTCTTCAATAATAGGAGTTAATCTGGCAATAAAACTGGATGTATCGATATCTGGAACAATATCAGTTGTAATAGCTATAATCTTTTTAATAGTATTTTTTATAAATAAAAAAAGAAAATTCTCATCTTAATTGATGAGATTTTTTTTTTTGAAAAAAAATATTTTTTGTAATAGAATATACAAGGGCATTTTAAAGACAGGAGAGATTATGGACATAGTTGAAAATTTAATAAAAAATATAAATATTTTAGGTTTCACTTTGATTTTTGTAGCATTTTTATTTGGAATAAAATTACCAGATTGGGATTTTAAATTAGGCTTAAGACACAGAAGCATAATAACACACAGCCCTTTTATAACACTTTTATTAATCTTTATTTATAGAGTTAAAGCTGATTTCTTTTTTAAGTATTTTATAGTAGGATTTTCAATAGCTATTGCTGTTCATATTTTATTTGATTTGTTCCCTTATAAGTGGCAGGGAGGAGCTCTTTTAAAAATACCTATAAATATAAGTTGTGATGAAAATATAACTAAATTATTCTTTGTAATGACCATTATAATAAACATTTTTATTGGTATTTTTTATATGACAGACATATATGAGTATATATTTATTTTAATTTTAGCTATTCTAACTTTTATAAAGAAAACCAGAGCTGAGAGAATATTTATAAGACCTTTTTTAATATTTATTTTTTTAGTTGGAGGATTGGGAAGTTTAAAGTTTAGAATTATTTTTAATTTTTTAAAAAATCTGCTTGGAAAAATAGTATAAATATTTTATACAACTTGACACTAAATTTATAAAATAATATAATTTAACTGAATTGGAAAAAATTTTTATAGTAAAAAAAGAGTTGGTGTATAGGTTACTTGCATGAACTATTTAAACTATTTGTAAGGAAGGAGACAAAATGAGAGACATTAGTTTTTTAAAAGAAAAAGCTAAGGAAATTAGAAAATCTATTGTATCTATGATATGTGAAGCTAAATCAGGACATCCAGGAGGTTCTCTGTCTGCTACAGATATTTTGACAGCTTTGTACTTTTCAGAAATGAATATAGACCCCAAAAATCCTAAAATGGAAGGAAGAGATAGATTTGTCTTATCAAAAGGACATGCAGCACCAGGTTTATATGCTACCCTAGCAGAAAAGGGTTTTTTTGCAAAGGAAGAATTAAAAACTTTAAGGAAATTTGGAAGTAAATTGCAGGGTCATCCAGATATGAAAAAACTTCCAGGAATAGAAATTTCGACTGGTTCTTTGGGACAGGGATTATCGGTTGCAAATGGAATGGCATTAAATGCTAAAATTTATAATGAAGATTATAGAGTTTTTGTAATGCTTGGAGATGGAGAAATTCAAGAAGGGCAAATATGGGAAGCAGCAATGTCGGCAGCTCACTATAAACTGGATAATTTATGTGCCTTTCTTGATTACAATGACTTACAAATAGATGGCAATGTTTCTAACATAATGGGTATAGAACCAGTTGTAGAAAAATGGAAAGCCTTTGGTTGGAATGTAGTTGAGATAGATGGGCATAGTTTAGAAGAAATATTTTCTGCCTTAGACAGTGCTAAAGAATGTAAAGGAAAACCTACTATGGTAGTTGCTAAGACGGTAAAAGGTAAGGGAGTATCTTTTATGGAAAATGTATGTGGTTTTCACGGGGTGGCACCTACTGTTGAAGAAAGAGATAAGGCTTTAAGTGAGTTGGCATAGGGAGGAGAATTTTATGAGTAAAAAATCTACTAGACAAGCTTATGGGGAAGCTTTAGTGGAACTTGGGAAAATTAATAAAAATATAGTTGTCTTAGATGCAGATCTAAGCAAATCAACAAAAACAGATTTATTTAAAAAAGCTTTTCCAGAAAGACATATAAATGTCGGCATAGCTGAAGGAGATTTAATAGGAACAGCAGCAGGACTTGTTACTTGTGGAAGAATAGCCTTTGCCTCAACCTTTGCTATGTTTGCAGCGGGCAGAGCCTTCGAACAAATAAGAAATACGGTGGCCTATCCCAAATTAAATGTTAAGATAGCTCCAACTCATGCTGGTATATCAGTTGGAGAGGATGGAGGTTCACATCAATCCATAGAAGATATTGCTCTTATGAGGGCAATTCCTGGCATGGTTGTTTTATCACCTTGTGATGCAGTGGAAACTAAAAAAATGGTTTTTGCAGCAGCAGAGTATGAAGGACCAGTGTATTTAAGATTGGGAAGATTAGATGTGGAAACAATTTTAGATGAGGAGTATAATTTTCAAATAGGTATTGCCAATACTTTAAGAGAAGGTAAAGATGTGAGTATTGTTTCAACAGGTCTTCTAACTCAGGAAGCTATGAAGGCAGCAGAAGAGCTTGCTAAGGAAAATATTTCAGTTAGAGTTATAAATGTTGGAACAATAAAGCCTTTAGATGGTGAAACAATATTAAAGGCTGCTAAGGAAACAAAATTTATAGTTACAGCAGAGGAACACTCTGTTATAGGAGGTTTAGGATCAGCAGTTTCTGAATTTTTATCAGAGGTTTACCCGACAAAAGTAAAAAAACTTGGTGTTTATGATAAGTTTGGGCAAAGTGGTAAAGGAGCGGAGCTTCTTGAAAAATATGACTTAACAGCAGCTAAATTGATATCAATAATAAAAGAAAATTTATAAAAAATAGTGAAAGAAATTTTTCAAAGATAAAAAATTTGAAAGATTTCTTTTTTAATATATGGAAAGCTATAAAGTTATTGTATTTTATATAAATAAAAACTATTTTATAGCTCATTAAAATATTTTATACAAGGTATTAATTATGCTATAATTTTATTAAAATAAAATTGAAAGAAGGCAGACAGTATGCATAAAAAAATAATGATACAGGGAACAGCTTCGTCAGTTGGAAAAACCTTACTAGTTGCAGGACTATGCAGAATTTTTGCACAGGATGGATATAGGGTAACACCTTTTAAATCTCAAAATATGGCACTTAATTCTTTTGTTGATATAGAAGGTTTGGAGATGAGCAGAGGAACCGTTATTCAAGCTGAAGCAGCTTATGAAATACCCAGAGCTTTTATGAATCCAATATTATTAAAGCCTAATTCTGATAACAATTCACAGGTAATAATAAACGGTGTAGCGAGATTTAATTTAAGTGCAAAAGAATATTTCTCTAAGTCTAAGGAATTAAAAAGAATATCAAGAGAAGCTTACAAATATATTGAAGAAAATTTTGATATTTGTGTTCTTGAAGGTGCAGGAAGTCCAGCTGAAGTAAATTTAAGAGAGTACGATATAGTGAATATGGGCATGGCAGAACAGATAGATGCACCAGTCATTTTAGTTGGAGATATTGATAGAGGAGGAGTATTTGCCTCATTATATGGAACAGTTATGCTCTTGAATAAAGAAGACAGAAAGAGAATAAAGGGAATAATAATTAATAAATTTAGGGGAGATGCCAGTCTTTTAAAAACGGCCATAGCTTTTTTAGATAAGAAATTTAAAGAGGAGAATTTAGATATAAAATTTTTAGGCGTTATGCCGTATGGAGATTTTGAAATAGAAGAGGAAGATAGTCTTTCTAGAATAGAAAAAGTATATGATGAAACTAAGAAATACATAGAGATAAGCATAATAAAAACTAAAAAAATATCTAATTTCACAGATTTCCATATTTTTAAACAATATAAAGATGTAAGAGTTAAATATATAAAAAATAAAGAAGATTTGGGAGCTGAGGATGTAATAATTCTTCCAGGTACTAAAAATACTATAAGTGATTTGGAGGATTTAAAGGAGAGGGGTATATTTGAAAAAATTAAGGAATTAAAAGAAAAAGGAACTATAATTATTGGTATCTGTGGAGGATTACAGATGATGGGAAGTAAAATTTTAGATCCTATGAAATTAGAGAGTGATTTTACTGAAACAGAGGGTTTTAACTTTTTTGACTTTGAAACTAAATTTGAAGAAATAAAAAGAACTGTACAGATAGAGAGAGCTATTGATATCGAAGAGGGAATTTTAAAAGATTTAAAAGGATTAAAAATAAGAGGTTATGAAATTCATCAAGGTATATCAACTATTGATAAGGCAATTGTTTGTAAGGATAATATATTTGCAACCTATATCCATGGTATATTTGATAATACTGAATTTACTAATGGATTTTTGAATCTTGTGAGGGCGAAAAAAAATATGCCGCTTGTTAATAAAATAAAAAAATTTTCTGATTTTAAAGAAGAACAATATGATAAACTGGCAAATTTAATGAGGGAATCTCTGAATATAGAAGAAATTTATAAAATTATACACTAAAACTATATTAGAAATTAATTACAAAGATACTTAAAATTCAAACATTTGTTTGAATTTTTTGTTTTTTTATGTTATACTACACCAATATTGTAGATATAAAAGGGGGATATGAAATGTCGTATATAAGCACGATAGTAGACTTAGTTAACGCTTTTCTATGGGGAAAAAATATTTTAGTGTTTATGCTTGTAGGGGCAGCACTATATTTTACATTTAAAACAAAGTTTATGCAAATTAGATTATTTGGAAAAATTATAAAAGTGCTATTTAAAAGTGAAAAAAATGGAAAAGGAGTAAGTTCGCTTGAAACATTCTTTTTAGGAACGGCATGTAGAGTAGGAGCGGGAAATATTGCGGGAGTTGTAGCGGCTATTTCAGCAGGAGGACCAGGAGCAATTTTTTGGATGTGGCTAGTAGCTTTTTTAGGCTCAGCAACAGCTTTTATTGAATCAAGTCTTGCAGTAATCTACAGAAAGAAACAATCTGATGGAAATTTTGTAGGAGGAACTCCATTTATCTTAGAAGAAAGACTTAATATGAGGTGGTTGGGAATAATTTATGCAATAGCTTCTATAATTTGTTATATGGGAGTCATTCAGGTTATGTCTAACTCAATCACAGGTTCTATATCAAGCGTTTATACTTTGAATTATATTGGAATGAATATTCAAACTCTTAGCTCTATAGCACTTGCAATAGTTGTTGCCTATATAATATTTTTTAGTAAGTCAAAGAAGGACTCAATAATTTTAACTTTAAATAAAATAGTCCCTTTTATGGCAGTTATTTATATATTTATAGTTATTTTCGTTTTAGTAACAAATTTTAAAGCTATACCAGCTATGTTAACTAATATTTTTTATCAAGCTTTTGGAGCTAAAGAAATTTTCGGTGGTGCTTTTGGAGCAGTGGTTATGCATGGAGTTAGAAGAGGATTGTTCTCAAATGAGGCAGGAAGTGGCAACTCAAATTATGCAGCTGCAGCCGTAGAAGTAGAAATGCCAGCGAAACAAGGAATGGTACAGGCTTTTGGAGTATTTATAGATACCTTGGTTATATGTTCGGCGACAGCCTTTATAGTTTTACTTGTACCTCCGAGTCTTACAAGTGGTTTATCAGGTATGGGATTATTCCAAGCAGCTATAAGTCATCACATAGGTTCATTAGGAGCACCACTTGTTGTTGTTTTAATGTTTTTTTTCTGTGTTACAACTATTCTAGCTGTTATTTTCTACGGAAAGAGTGCTATGTATTTTATAAGTGATAATAAAAATCTAAATTTGCTATATCAGATACTTGTTATTATAATGATTTATGTTGGAGGAGTGAAGCAAGATTTCTTTGTGTGGTCACTGGCAGACTTTGGTTTGGGAATAATGACAGTAATAAATATTATATGCATAATTCCAATTGCTAATCCAGCTTTAGATTCATTAAAAGAATATGAAAAGAAATTGGTTAAATGAAAAATATTTTTATATTGAATTATTAAATGTAATAGTTTTAATAAAGAGGTTAAGTGATTTATATGAAAAATATTAGCAGAGAAGAACTTTTAAAAAATATAAAAAAAGTAGTTGTAAAAGTTGGAACATCGACTTTAACAAAAGCAGATGGAAATTTAAATGTAGAAAAAATTAAGAAGATAGTTTTTGAGCTTAGTAGCTTGTCGGATAAGGGGTATGATGTAGTTCTTGTAACATCTGGTGCTGTTGGAGCAGGTATGGGAAAATTAAATCTTTTAGAAAAACCCAAAGCATTATCAGAAAAGCAAGCTGTGGCTGCAGTTGGACAGGTTTCTTTAATGCATTTATATCAAACATTATTTGAAGAACATTCAAAGATAATAGGGCAGCTACTTTTAACCAAGTTAGATTTTGCAGATAGGAAAAGATATTTAATTGCAAGAAATGTGTGTAATACACTTCTAAGCAAAAAAATAATTCCTATAATTAATGAAAATGATGCAGTTGTAGCAGATGAGATAAAGGTGGGAGATAATGATACTATTTCAGCTCTTGTATCTGGGCTTATAGATGCAGATTTACTTATAATTTTATCAGATGTTGAGGGGCTGTATAATAAAAATCCACAGAAGTATAAAGATGCTATTTTATTTGAAACTGTTAATAAAATTGATGCTGAAATAAGAACTATGGCAGGTGGGGAAGGCTCAAAATTTGGTACAGGAGGAATGTCGACTAAAATAATTGCAGCAGAAATGGCAACTAAAATAGGAACAAACTTGGTAATAGCAAGTGGTGAAGACCCTAAAAATATATCAAGAATAGTCGAAAAGGAAAATATAGGAACTTTATTTATAAAAGAAAGTAAAAGAATAAGTTCAAGAAAATATTGGCTTGCTTATGGTCCACATAAAAAAGGAGTGCTTTTAGTTGATGAGGGAGCTGAGAAAGCTATCCGTAAGGGAAGTAGTTTACTTCCAGTTGGGGTGAAAGCTGTTGAAGGAAGTTTTGATAGAGGAACAGTCTTGAAGATTACTAATTTAAAAGATGAACTTATAGCAACAGGTATATCTAACTATTCATCAGAAGAAATAGATTTAATAAAAGGTCGTAAGAGTGAGGCAATAGAAAAAATATTGGGTCATAAGTATGATGACGTTATAATTCATATTGACAATATGCTTGTAATAGAAAAAAAATAAGAAATATGCACTTGGCTCTGATTTGGCTTGAGTGCATATTTTTTCTTGAAAAAAATTGTAAAAAGTGAGATAATTTATACCTAGACTAATTCAGTATAAAATATATGAGAGAGGTTTTTAAAATGAAAAATAATTATATAGAAGAAATGGGAAGAAAGGCTAAAGAAGCAACAAAAAAATTATTGCTTTTAGATGCTAAAACAAAAAATAATATTTTACTTGCGGTTGCGGCTGAGTTACTTGTAAAAAAAGAAGAAATTAAGAAAGCTAATAAGATTGATTTAGAAAAAGGAAAAGAAGCAGGACTTTCCTATGCTCTTCTTGACAGACTGGAATTAACAGATAAAAGAATAGAAGGAATGGCAGAAAGTTTAAAAGAGATGGCAGCTTTTACTGATCCAATTGGAGAAATAGTGTCAGGTTGGAGACATAAAAATGGGATTTCTATTGAGAAAAAAAGAGTACCTTTAGGTGTAATAGGAATGATTTATGAATCCAGACCAAATGTGACTATTGATTCGGCAGGTTTGGCACTAAAATCTTCCAATGCAATAATTTTAAGGGGTTCAGCTAACGCAATAAATTCAAATATTTATTTAAATAAATTATTTAATGAGGTTGGGATAAAATATGGCCTACCTGAAAACTCTGTTCAACTTATAGAAGGTACAGATAGAGAACTAGCAAGACAAATGATAACTTTAGATGAATATATCGATGTTATAATTCCAAGAGGTGGAAAGGGCTTAAAAAGATTTATAATAGAAAATGCAACTATACCAGTAATAGAAACAGGTGCAGGAGTTTGCCATGTATTTGTAGATAAAAGTGCCAAAATTGACATAGCTTTAAAAATAATAGAAAATGCAAAAACTCAAAGACCAAGTACTTGTAACTCCATTGAAACTGTTTTAATTCACAGAGATATAGCGGATAAAATTTTACAAGATTTAACAGATATGCTTTTAAAAGATAAGGTAGAATTAAGATATAGTGAGGAAGCTATTGATTTTATAGCTAATAGAGCGGAGGTAAAGTTAGCGAGCGAAGATGATTTTGGAGCAGAATATTTAGATTTAATTTTATCACTTAAACTGGTTAAAAATGTTGATGAAGCGATTGAATATATAAACACTCATGGCACACATCACTCAGATTCAATAATTACAGAAAACATTGATAATGCAGAGAAATTTTTAAATGAAGTGGATTCAGCAGCTGTATATTTAAATGCATCTACAAGATTTTCAGATGGTGGAGAATTTGGCTTCGGTGGAGAAATAGGCATTTCAACACAGAAATTACATGCCAGAGGACCTATGGGAATAAGAGAGCTTACAACGACTAAATATGTTGTGAGAGGAAAAGGGCAAATTAGAGAATAAGGGGGGCAGTTATGAAAATAGGCTTTATTGGAACAGGAAATATGGGAAGTGGAATAATAAAAGGTCTTTTAAATTCAAAATTTGTCCCAAATGAAAATATTAATATATTTGATTTAGACAGGGCTAAAGTGGAACTATTGGAAAAAAATTATGGTGTATCAGTAAAAAACAGTGAAATAGAGATCGTAGAAAATAGTGATATTATAATTTTAGCAGTTAAACCTCATATTTATCCGATAGTTTTGAAAAAAATAAGAAATTTTTTAAGTGAAAATAGAATATTGTTGACAATAGCAGCAGGTTTTTGTCTTGAAAAAACAGAAAGTATAGTTGGTGGAGATAAAAAAGTGGTTAGGACAATGCCCAATACTCCAGCACAAGTTTTAGAAGCTATGACGGCAGTAACTTTTAATAAAAATATAGTAGATGAAGAAAAAGAAATTATATTTAAACTTTTAAATAGCTTTGGAAAAAGTGTGGAGATAGACGAAAATTTAATGCATGCCTATACAGGAATAAGTGGTTCTCTTCCTGCCTATGTGTATATGTTTGTTGAAGCCCTTGCTGATGGCGGAGTTTTGGAAGGTATGCCAAGAAACAAGGCATATGAAATAGTTGCACAGACTGTTTTAGGCTCAGCTAAGATGATTTTAGAAACGAGGAAACATCCAGGAGAATTAAAAGATGAGGTGACATCTCCAGCTGGAACAACAATAGAGGCAATAAGAGTTTTGGAGAATGGTAACTTTAGAGGAAATATTATAGAAGCAGTAATAGCTTGTACTGAAAAATCTAAGAAAATAGCAGGAGAAAAATAGTAGTTATTAAATAATAGCTGATGTAATATACAAATGAAAAACTTTTTGGGAGTGAAATTTTATATTAATTACACTGTAATAAAAAGCTTTAAAAATTGATGCTTTTAGTTAGGAGGAAGAGTGGGAGTAAAGGTTGTAAAAGACTTAGTTCATAGTTATATAGATTTAGATGAAGACTTACAGTTAATAATAGATACTGCATCTTTTCAACGGCTTAGAAGAATAAAACAGCTTTCATGTTCATATATTTTTCCATCTACAAATCATACGAGATATGAGCATTCTTTGGGTGTTATGCAACTGGCATGTGATTTTTTTAATGTTTTAGAAAAAGATTTTAAAAAATATGGCTTGGAAGACAAAGAGATAGATTTTTTAAAACTTCATATAAGACTTGCAGCTCTTTTACATGATGTAGGTCATCCTCCATTTTCTCATCTGGGAGAAAAATTTTTAGATAAAAATGAAATATTTGAAAATATAAAGGAATATTCAGATTTAATTGACATAGAAGGAACTTTTTTCAATGCCGATAAAAAACTAATGGGGAAGGAACATGAGCTTTTATCATGTTTCTGTATTCTAAGAAAATTTTATGTTATCTTGAAAAAAATAAATAAAAATATAGATATTTCTTTTATATGTAGATGTATAATAGGTAATATCTATAATGATGAAGAAAATTGGCATAGAAATATCTGTGTGAGAATTTTAAATTCAGATGCTATAGATGTGGACAAGCTTGATTACTTGATGAGAGATAATCATATGACTGGAGAAATAGCCCCTAAAATGGATATAAAAAGGTTGCTTGCTTGCCTAACTATTTCAGACACTAAGGAGCTGAAATATGTGGCTAAAGCAATACCAGCCGTTCAGTCGGTTGTAGATTCAAGGGATACTTTGTATCTTTGGGTTTATCACCATCATATTTCAATTTATACAGACTATGTAACAGGAAAAATATTAAAAAAATGTATGGAGATTTTTGAAAATGAAAGGGGAAAATATCCTGAAGAATTAGATAGAAATGCTTTCTTTTCTCCTAAGGCAATAACAGATTATTTGATAAGTGACGACGATATCTATTCGCATCTTAGAAAAACTTATATATATTCATTGGAGAATAAAGCCCATATTTTTAATAGTATTACCTCAAGGCAACTTTTTGAAAGAAATTTTTTAAAATCACTATGGAAAACTATCTATGAATATAAGGACTTTGAAAATTATTTAATTGAAAATTCTATAATAAAATCTTACGAGGAGCTTGGTTTAATCTTAAAGAATGAGGAGAGTATAAATATAATAACTAAAAATATGGAAGAAAAATTAGCTCTAAAAGAAGGCGAAGTTTTTATTATAACGAAATATAACAAATTTTATAATTCAACTAAGGAAGCACCTATTTCTTTACTTTTAAATGGAGAAGAAAGACGCTTGGCAGACTTACTTCCACAGAAGCACTTTGATAAGTTTAATACTATGGCATTCTTTGTTTTTGTTCCTAAGGAATACAAAAAAGTTGCTAGGGAATTTTTAATAGAGGAATTAAAAAATAAATTAAAGTAAATTTTATTGAAAGGGGAAAAATGAAAAATAAATTAATTGTGTTCTTTATCTTGCTTATATCTTTATCACTTAGCTGTATGGGGAAGGATAAAAATGATAAACCAATAAATAATAATGTTGTTGACTTAGCAAAGTCAACGGAAAAAGTTGAAGATATTAAAAAAGAGAAAGAAGAAAAAATTGAAGATAAAAAGGTGGAAGTTCCTAAGATAGTTTTGAAAGATCAAAATGGTAAGGAACATAATTTAGAAGACTATAAGGGAAAGGTAGTATTTATAAATTTTTGGGCGACTTGGTGTGGATATTGTGTGGAAGAATTACCATATCTAGAGAGGGTATCCAAGGATTATGCGAATGATTTAGTTGTTTTAGGTATAAGTGCTCCAAAGTCCAAAGAAGCTCCTAAAAACCCTGATATTGCTAAGGGAGAGATAATAAAATTCTTAGAAAAGAAAAAAGTCAGCTATCCAGTTCTATTTGATGAAATGGGAAAGGTTTCTAAAGATTATGGAATACAATTTTTTCCAACAAGTTTTGTTATAGGACGCGATGGTTATTTAGAGGGTTATATACCAGGTGGACTTACAGAAGAAAACTTAAGAAAAATAGTTGAGGCAGCTATAAAAAAATAAAGAGCTAAGAATAGCATTAAGAAGTAAAAAATTTATAAATTTTTTGGAATAAAGGAGAATAAATGGAAAATAAAACAAAAGATATAAAAATAGAGGAAATTTATTTAGCAGGTGGATGTTTTTGGGGTGTGGAGGCATACTTTGAAAGAATAGAAGGGGTTTTAGATTCTATTTCAGGCTATGCAAATGGTCCTTTCCCAAATCCAAGCTATGAAGATTTAGTGTATAGAAATTCTGGACATGCAGAAACGGTCTATATAAAATATGATGCAAACGAAGTAAGTCTATCTACAATTTTAAAGCATTATTTCAGAATAATTGATCCCACAAGTTTAAATAAGCAGGGCGGTGATAGAGGAGTTCAGTATAGAACAGGAATCTATTATCAAAACGAAGAACAAAAGGAAGTGGCTTTGAAAGAGATAGAATTGGAACAGAAAAAATATAAAGAAAAAATTGTAGTAGAAGTTCTTCCGCTTGAAAGGTTTGATAAAGCAGAGGAATATCATCAGGATTATTTAAAGAAAAACCCAAACGGCTACTGTCATATTGATTTATCTAAGGCGAATGAGGCTATAATAGACCCAATAAAATATAAAAAACCAAGTGATGAAGAACTGAAAGAAAAGTTGACTGATTTACAGTACAAGGTAACTCAGGAAAATCATACAGAATATGCCTTCCGTAATGAATATTATGACAATCATGAAAAAGGAATATATGTGGATATAACAACGGGAGAGCCACTTTTCCTATCATCAGATAAATATGATTCAGGCTGTGGTTGGCCAAGTTTTACTAAACCAATAAATTCTGAAGTTGTGAGTTATGAAAGAGATGAGTCACATAATATGATAAGGACTGAGGTTAGAAGTAGAGCAGGAGATGCTCACCTAGGTCATGTATTTAAAGATGGTCCTAAAGATAAGGGGGGGCTTAGATATTGTATAAATAGTGCTTCTATAAGATTTGTTAGCTATGATGATATGGAAAAAGAAGGTTATGGATATTTAAAAAAATATGTGAAATAAAAATTAAATAAATTCTCAAAAATAGTTCCAGAAAAAAATGGAGCTATTTTTTTTTAATAAAAAATTTTTCCTTTTCTCCCTAATTAAAAAAATGCAAAGCAGGAAATTTCCTATATTTCAAATTCAAAAAATAAATAATAAAATAATTTTAAATAAAATGTATAAATTTGTTGTATTTTTTTTTTTTTTGATACAATAAAATTAAGAAGGGATTATATAAAGTTAAATAAAAATTAAAAAGGGGTGTTTTTATGAAAAATAAATTTAAATTTTTAACACTTACATTATTAATTTTACTAACACAATCATCTTTAGCAGCAAGTTATGTACAAGGAACAGGAAGTGAAGGACATTCACAGGAAGTTGTAGCAGTTGGAATTAGTTTTACTGATAAAAACGGAGTAGAACATAAAAATGAAGCAGGAGATCCAACAAAACCGACAGAGAAATTTTATGACTCGGCAGTAGGTGTTGCAAATAAAGCTAGTGGAAGGGGAAGTAATGCTTTTGGATTTTTAAATAAAGCCAGTGGAACAAAAAGTACCGCTTTTGGATTTGGAAATGTAGCTAGTGGACAATCAAGTTCTGGCTTTGGATTTGGAAATAAAGCCAATAGAGCACAAAGCTCAGCCTTTGGATTTGGAAATGAAGCCGATGGGGCATTAAGTTCCGCTTTTGGGTATTATAATGAATCCATTGGATTTGAAAGCTCAGCCTTTGGAAAAAACAATAAATCCAGTGGAACAAAAAGTTCCGCCTTTGGATTTGGAAATAAATCTATTGGGCATAGAACGTCAGCTTTTGGAACTTTAAATGAAGCTAGTGGAGTTGGAAGTGTTTCTTTTGGACAATCTAATGTAGCCAGTGTAGGCTCTTCAGCAGCTTTTGGAATTGTAAATGAAGCCAGGGCTTTTAGAGCTTCAGCTTTTGGAGCCGAAAATGAAGTTTCAGGAGAAAAATCAACAGCAGTTGGATATGGGAATAAGGTAAGCGGAAATAATTCAGGAGCTTTCGGAGATCCAAACAAAGTTACAGGACATCGTTCATATGCCTTCGGTAATGATAATACAATAGCGGGCGATGATAACTTTGTAATGGGTTCTAATGTAAATATAGGTGCAGGAATAACAAATTCAGTAGCACTAGGAAATAATTCGGCAGTAACATCTTCTAATGAGGTATCAGTAGGTTCTGCAACTTTAAAGAGAAAGATAACTAATGTTGCAGATGGTGAACTATCAGCTACATCAACAGATGCCGTAACAGGAAGACAACTTTATAATGCAATGCAAAATAATGTTGGAACAGAGAATTTAAGAGCAGAGGTAA
>NZ_JAUMYY010000035.1 GCF_030528405.1 Fusobacterium sp. | reverse complement strand
TCAGAAATGAAGACTTGAAATTCATTTTATAATTTCCTTAGGAATAAAAAAAGAGGCTTACAATGAACTGCACCTCAATCTTGTGTCCAAGATTATGAGTGCAGTACAACAACAGCCTCTAAAAATTTTTATATAATTTAATTATAGTAGTTGTTTTGCAGTCTCAGCTTTAATCTCTAAAACTTTTCTTAAAAAAGGAAATTTTTCTTTCATCATATCAAATTCTTCGCCAGCCTCAACAAATCTAGCAGTCCCTACTATTAAAAATCCCGTTCCTTGATAATTATTGAAGCCCATAACATCCCTTGCTCCAAGAGTAACTTTTACTTTATTATTTACTTTAACATCAGCCTCTGTACTATTCATTCCTGCAGCAGGTAATAAAATTCTATCATCTTTTACAACTAAATATGTATTCCAAGTATTTGTTATATTTGCTTCACCATTTCCCCAAGAAACTATTGATACAACTCCTTCATAATTTAAAACTTCAAAAAACTTTTCATTGAATACCGACATAAATATCATCTCCTTTTTATTTTTGTATAAATATGTTATCATATAATAGTGACAAAAATAGACACCTTTTAGGAAAATTTATGAAAAAAGCTGAAAGACTCAATCAAGAATTAATATTTTTAAGTTCAAAAAAATTTTTTAACCTATCAGATTTAATAAATGAATTTAATATCTCAAAAAGAACTGCTCTAAGGGATATACAAGAGCTAGAATTAATGGGCTTATCTTTTTATGTTGAAAACGGAAGAAATGGAGGCTATAAATTAATAAATGAAAAATTAATAATTCCTGTGCATTTTGATATAGGCGAGTTGACCTCTATATTTTTTGCTTTGAAATCCCTAGAAGCTCTATCAACTACACCGTTTGAAAAGTCCTATCCCTTACTTTATAAAAAATTATTGGCAACTTTACCCTTGAATCAAAAAGAAAAAATTTTAAAATTATTAAAAGTTGTGGATTATCATAGTATACCTCCAGTCAACCCCACTAATTATTTAACTATGGTTTTAGAGGCTATATTAGATTTAAAAATTATAAATATTCTATATACTCAGCATGAAAAAGTATTTAAAAAAGTACTTCCTTATAATTTATTCTATAGAAATGGAGTTTGGTTCTGCCATGCCCTAGATATAAATAACAATATGTTTGGAGTCTATAGATGTGATTATATAAAAGAATGTGCTATTAACACAATGAAACATTCCTATACGCCAGAAGATTTAAAAAGTTTTTTGAACCTCTATGAAGAAACATATCACAATATTGAGTTCAAATGTGCACTAACTAAATTTGGCAAAGAGCTATTTATGAAAAAAAATTATCCAAATATGCGATTAGAAGAAATTAATAATCAATCTTATATATTTGGCTGTTTCAATAAAAAGGAACTAGACTATATGGTTCATTATTTAGTCGGTTTGGGCGACAATGTAAGAATTGAATATCCTAAAATTTTAAAAGACGCCTATATTAAAAAATTAAAAAAAATTTTAAAAAAATACGATTAATAAATTAGTCATATCTACATTTTTGAAAAATGACTTATTAAAAAATAAGAAGATTAACCCTTACTTTTCATAAAAATTAATCCTCAAAAAATTTCTCTAGATATCCTTATTTATCTTTTGAATTTAAAATATTGAGAATTTTTTATTTCAAATAAAATATTTCAGTAATTTAAAAATGAAAAACTATTGATAAAAATTCTTTAGACTGAGCTATATTTCAAAAATCTAATTGAAAAAATTTTTTTATATGTTATAATAAAACTATAATATTTCTGACCCTTCCGCTATTTCCAGGAGGTTTTGGGCCTAATGTCGTCACTGGAGTTGGCTCTGTTTATAATAGTTCAGATTAATCACGAATATTTCTACATATTACGGATACTGTATATTTTAAATACCTGACTACCACTTATTTTTTGGCGACTAAAACCGTAATGAGGCGACTGGTCGGATTTTCTTTTTTTTATGGTTATCTTAGAAAAAATGAGTTTTGGAAAAACGAAAATTTTTCTTAGATACCCAAATGTGAATAAAAACAAATTTTATATATAATTGGAGAAAAAATATGAAAATAATTACCAAAGATTTAACAGATATTTTTGAAGAAGTCATCAGCAAACTTTATCCTGATAAGGATTTAAAAGCTCTAGAGATTTCTATTGCAACCAATGAAAATTTTGGAGATTTTCAATGTAATTTTGCAATGATGAATTCTAAAATTATTGGAGATAATCCTAGAAAAATTGCAGAAAAAATAAAAGAAAATTTTCCTAAAAATGACATTATAGAAAATATTGAAATCGCTGGACCAGGATTTATAAATATATTCTTAAAAAATTCCTATATTTCAAATTCTATAAATAAAATTGGAGAAAAATATGATTTCTCTTTTTTAAATACTAAAGGTGATGTTATAATAGATTACTCTTCTCCTAATATTGCTAAAAGAATGCATATTGGGCATTTAAGATCGACAATAATTGGTGATTCAATCTATAGAATATATAAATATTTGGGTTATAATATGATTGCAGATAATCATATTGGAGATTGGGGAACACAGTTTGGAAAGCTTATCATAGGCTACAACAACTATCTAGATAAGGAAGCTTATAAAAAAAATCCTGTAGATGAATTAGAAAGAGTCTATGTTGAATTTTCTAAGGCTGCTGAAGAAAATCCTGAACTTGAAGATGTTGCCAGAGCTGAATTAAAAAAATTACAAGATGGTGATGAACAAAATAATGCTCTTTGGAAAGAATTTATAGAAGCTTCTCTGAATGAATATAATAAACTTTATAAGAGAATGGACATACATTTTGATACCTACTATGGTGAATCTTTTTATCATCCTATGATGCCTAAAGTTGTTGAAGAATTAGTTGAAAGAAAAATAGCTATAGATGATGAAGGAGCCAAAGTTGTATTTTTTGATGAAAATGATAATTTATTTCCTTGTATAGTACAAAAAAAAGATGGTGCTTTTCTCTATGCAACATCTGATATAGCAACTGTAAAATTTAGAAAAGATAATTATAATTTAAATAAAATTATATATGTTACCGATGAAAGACAGCAAGATCACTTTAAACAATTCTTTAAAATAACAGATATGCTGGGTTGGAATGTTGAGAAACACCATATTTGGTTTGGAATAATGAGATTTTCTGATGGTATTTTTTCGACTCGTAAAGGAAATGTTATAAGGCTTGAAGAGCTTTTAGATGAAGCTCACAATCGTGCTTATCAAATAGTTAATGAGAAAAATCCTGAATTAGATGAAGAAGAAAAACAAAATATTGCTGAGGTTGTTGGTATAAGTTCCGTTAAATATGCAGACTTGTCTCAAAATAGGCAGAGTCCAGTTATCTTTGAATGGGATAAAATTTTAAGTTTTGAAGGAAATACGGCTCCTTATTTGCTTTATTCATATGCACGTATTCAATCTATTCTTTCAAAGCTTAATGACAAAAATGTTATTCTAGATGAAATTATTTCTATAAAGCTAGAGAATAAATTTGAAAGAGCCTTAGCAAGTTATTTATTAAATTTTCCATTATCAATTTTAAAGGCAGCTGAATCATTTAAACCTAACTTAATTGCCGATTATCTATATGAATTATCAAAAAAATTGAATAGCTTTTATAACAATTGTCCTATACTTAATCAAGATATTGAAACTTTAAAATCAAGAGCTAAGCTCATAAAGAAAACTGGTGAAGTTTTAAAAGAAGGTCTTAGTTTATTAGGTATAAAGGTATTAAATAAAATGTAAAAAAAAAAATGGGCTGTTGCAAAACTTTTTAAAATTTAATTTGCAATAGCCCCTTGTTTTTTATTTTTTTATCTTTGTTGTCTTTACTCCACCTTTTGATGAAACTTTTTCAACATTTTTATTTTTATTTATAATCGGTACATTTGCTATTAAAGCTACTTTTCTAGGGTCATCTTCACAAGGTGAAATTTCTATATTTAGTTTCGATTTATCAATTTCAACATATTTTGATAAAACTTTCAAAATATCATCCTTCATATCTTCTAAAACTCCTGAAGGTAACATTGCCCTATCTTGAATTAAAACGAACTTTAATCTATTCTTTGCATCCTCTTTTGATTTTTCTCTTTTAAAAAAACTAAAAATACCCATTTTATCACCTTTTGAAAACATATTTTATTTTGTCCAATAAGCCCATTTTTACATTTAAATCCAAAAATGGAATATCTTCACCTTTAATTCTTTTAGCTATATTCTTATAAGCTTTAGCGGCTAAGCTATCGCCTTTATACACTAAAGGTTCTCCCTTATTTGTTGAAATAACTATTGCTTCATCATCAGGAACTACCCCAATAAGCTTAATTGCTAATATGTCTAACATATCATCAACGCTTAGCATATTACCTTCTCTTACCATCTCCATCTTTATTCTATTGACAATTAATTTTGGCTCCTTTATCCCTGAAGCTTCTAAAAGCCCTATAATTCTATCTGCATCTCTTGTCGCTGAAATTTCTGGCGTTGTAACAACTACTGCTTCATCCGCCGCAACAATAGCATTCTTAAAGCCTTGCTCTATCCCTGCTGGACAATCAACTAGAATAAAATCAAAATCATCTCTTAAAGTTTTTATTAATGTTTGCATTTGTTCTGGCGAAACATCATTTTTATCTCTTATTTGAGCTGCGGGTAAAAGAGAAAGATTAGAGCATCTTTTATCTCTTATCAAAGCTTGAGCTATTCTACATCTTCCTTCTATTACATCTACCAAATCATACACTATTCTATTTTCTAAGCCCATCACAACATCAAGGTTTCTAAGACCTATATCTGTATCTATAAGTAAAACTTTACTTCCTGCTTCAGCAAGAGCTGCTCCTATATTTGCAGTAGTAGTAGTTTTTCCAACTCCACCTTTTCCAGAAGTAATAACTATAACTCTCGCACTCATCTTATCACAACTCCTCAATTATTAATTCTTGATTTTTTATATGAGCAATCTTAAATTTATTAGATTTCTTAACTCTATTTGAATCTAAAATTTCTTTTTGTAAATTATTTATGGTTTTTATACCTATAGTTATTTGTATAGGATTAAATGCTGCTGCACTTACAAAAGCATCTGGTTCTCCATTAAGCCCTGCATAAACAGTTCCATTTAAATGTCCTATCACAAGTATATTACCTTTTGCTTTTACAATAGCACCTGGATTAACATCTCCCATTATAACTATATTTCCATCATATTCTATCTTAGCTCCAGATCTCAAAGTACCCCTATAAAAATATGTTTTCCCTTCTTCTGCCAAAGGTTTGGACAGTTTATATCTCATATCTTCTTTATTAAATTTTTCTGAGAAAACATATGCTATTACTATATCACTATTTTCCGTAACTACTTTTATCAAAATGTTTTCTTCTTCTGTACTTAAAGGTCTACCTGCAAATTCTATAGCTAAGTTACTTTTACCAATAAAAGCTCTTGCTTCACTTAACTTGCTAGCTAATTTTTCAGATAAAGTTAAAAAATCTATTTTAGGATCTAAATTTATTTCTAATCTATCTTTTTTCCCTTTAATTACTATATGGTTACTCATAAACTCACCTTTAAAAAAAAATATGGTATATTTTTAAAAAGTATACCATATCAAACTTGCTTTTTCAAATATAATAAAATTATATATTCCAATTTTCTAATTTTTTTCTTAAAATTTCAGTTTCTACTTGTAGGTCTTTCATTAAATATTCTAATATTTCTTTTGTTGTTCTTTCCTCATTTACCATTGCTGCAACTTGTCCAGACATTATACTTCCATTTTCTGCATCTCCATCTACAGCTGCAAGTTTTAAACTTCCTTTTCCTAATTCCTCTATTTCTTCTTTACTTGCTCCCATTTTCTCTAAATTTAACATCTCTTTTGCTAATTTATTTTCTATTACTCTCACAGGATGCCCAGTAAAATTTCCAGTAGTTACTGTTGATCTATCTTTCGCCTTCAAAATAGCATTTTTATAATTCTGGTGAATTAGACATTCTTTTGCAGTTAAAAATATAGTTCCACATTGAACAGCCTCTGCTCCCATAGAAAGCGCTGCTAAAAATTGTTTTCCACTAGCTATTCCTCCAGCTGCAATAACTGGAATTTTAACAGCATTCACAATTTGAGGTAAAAGAGCCATAGTTGTTATACTTCCAACATGCCCTCCACTTTCCGTACCTTCTACAATTACTGCATCTACTCCTATTTTTTCCATTCTCTCTGCTAATTTAACAGTGGGAATTACAGGAATTATTTTTATACCTGCCTCTTTAAGTTTTTCTACAAAAGGTCCTGGATTTCCAGCTCCAGTTGTTATAACTTTAACTCCTTCTTCTATACATACATCAACTTGTTCTGCAACATCAGGACGAAGAAGCATTAAATTTACACCTATTGGATTATTTGTTATTTTTTTTGCTATTTTTATATTTTTTCTTAAAAGCTCTGGCTCCATACCACCACCAGCAATAATACCTAAGCCACCATCTCTTGAAACAGCTCCAGCTAATTCTCCATTAGATATCCATGCCATAGCTCCTTGAAATATAGGATATTTTATCCCTAACAATTCACATATTTTATTATTTTTCATTCAATAACCCCCTGTAAAATATATCTTATATTTCTACTTTGTCATATTATAAATATACCCTAAGGGAAAATACGCATATATTAAGTATCTTAGTGCTGCTTCCTTCCAGACCTGACACGGTTCAATATCAATATATCGTAAAACCCTAAGGGCTATTAATTATATCACTTTAAATAAATACTGTCAATTATAAAATACTTCTCATCAATTCAAAAATTTGTTTAAATACTCCTCTTTTATTTTTTCCCTCATTTTAACTTTTAAAGAAGAATTTTCATCGTTTATAATTTTTTCAAAAATATCTGCAAAGTCTGTTTTTAAAATTAATTTTCTACTCCTAGTATCATAAGTATAAGATACTTCTCCACCTTTTAGTTCTGAAAGAATAGGAATTACTAATTCTCTTATTAAATCATCTCCAATTTTCATAGTTTTAGCTAATTCTTCTCCATTTAACTTTAAATTCTTAAAATATATCTTTCCTTCAGTATGCAAAAATTCATTATCTGTGTAAACATATTGATTTACTGCTGCCTCACCTGCTATAAAAGTTCTATTATTAAAATCTACTGAGTTTAACTCTGGAACATTTAAGGACATTTCTGTTTGATATTTTTGAAAATTAATATATCCTCGTAACTCTCCTATTGTTTGACCTTTTTCTCCAAATAATTTAAAACTAATATTATTTTTATTCTCTGTTATTTTTGATGAAAAGTCTTTTATTTCTCCGTTGAAGTTAATTCCATACATATTTGATGTCAAACTAATGCTATCAAAATATAATTCCCAGTCATCTTTATTTTCTTGAATATTTTCTAGGAATTTCCTTCTATCAATTTCATTTACTAGCTTTAAATATTTTAAGTAAAATTCATATATTTTTTGCTCATAGACAGTATTTAAATATAGATTTATATAGCTATCTAAATCCTGTAATATAAATTTATTCTTATTTAAAAAATCCTTCACGATCTCATTTAAAATTTCTTTAAATTGTTCCCCTTTTCTAAGTTCATTAAATTGAAATTTAATTTTTTCTAAATCCATATTTTTTGCTATATTCTTTGATGACTTTCCAATCTTTGATATTTCATTTAAAACTTCTGAAATATTATCTCTTCTTACATCCCTTATTTTCTTTAAACTGTCTTTTATATCATCCAAATCGTTAAAGTTAGGATCACTTTTCAAACCTTGCTTTATTGTTTCAAGATTCGCATATTTCTCCTTTATGGCCTCATCTATTTTTACACTGTCTATGTCTATTTTTTCTAAATATAAACTTTTTAATTCATTTAGAACTTGATCTCTTTTAAAGTTTTCTTCTGCCTCTGTTATACGATCTGAAAAAATATCATTTTTATTTGAAATCTTTATATCATTTGGTTCTATATTCTCAAAAAATACCATATTTTCTATTTCAGTATCACTGAATGTAACTCTTTTTTTAGAATAGTCAACATTATAATAACTTTTAAACTCATCTATTTTTATAAATTGACTATCTTTATTTACTGTACTTGATATTTTTATATCCTTTATCACTATATAATTATCCAAAGGACTCAAAAAAACATTTTCTATATAAACTGGTGCATTATTTATCTTACTCAATTTTCTTTGCAAAATTTCCTTCATTATAAAATCTTTAGCAAGAAAAACTCCAACTATAAGAATAAATATAAGCAAAAATATCAAAACAATTACTCTCTTCACTTTAGTTATCATATTTAACCCCTATACAAATTTTTTTATTAAGATTTTTAATTTATCTTTCCTAGATAAACCTCTTTCTTCACAAACAATAAATTTTCCAATTTTCCTTATAATTATTACATCCCCCATATTTATCTTAGCTTTCTTTTCTCTTTCAACTTTATAATTCACTTGAACATTTCCTAAATCAATATAATTAACTGCTGCTACTCTTGAAAAATTTGAAAGCTCTGCCACCACACTGTCAAGCCTTAGTGAGACTACTCTTATATCAAATTCCTTAAATTCAGTTTTTGGAATTTCATCTGATTCAATTTCTATAACTTCAACAGGTGAGGTATTTATTTTTGTTAAGTTTTCTTTTAAAAAATTAAACATATCTTCTATTATTATACCATAACAAATTTCATTCTTTATTAACAAATCACCAAATACTTCTCTCTTTATTCCCAGACTTAAAATAGTTCCTAAATAATGCTTGTGTTCCAGCGAAACAAATTTTGACTTTTTTAGAATTTTAAAAAACTTCACTGGAAAAAATATACATTCTTTTGGAAAATCTTTTGGATAAAAGGCTATTATATTTTTTTCACTTTCTTCGTTCAAAGCTTTTAGTTCAAATTTTACATCCTTGCAACTTAAATTTTTTAATTGTGAAAGTGGATAGAAATTACTTGAATAAATTACAGTATCATTTTTCAAACATAATTCTATACAGTTATTTAATTTTTCCATTTTTCTTCCTTCTCTTTTCTAATCAACTTATACATATACTACCATAAATTCTATTTTTTTAAAGCTTATTTTTGATTTATACTCACAGTCTTTTTATATAACTTAGAGAGAAATAATAAATTTATAAAGTAACTTGAAAGATTATTTAAAGAAGTATATAATATTAAGATAAATCGCTACTTTTTGTAGCAAACTTTTAAAGTGAGGTATTAAAATATGGTTAAGAAAAAATATATAGCTCCAAATCTTATTACTGCAGGAAATATGTTTTTAGGATATTTAAGCATAACTGAATCTATAAAGGGCAGATATGATATGGCAATTTGGTTTATTATTCTTGCTATGATCTGTGATGGTTTAGATGGAAAAACAGCTAGAAAGTTGGATGCTTTTAGTGAATTTGGTAAGGAATTTGATTCATTTTGTGATGCTATTTCATTTGGCTTAGCTCCCTCAATGTTAGTATATTCAATTTTAAGCTCTTCTGTTCCAACAGGAGTTTTTACGCTACCTGTTTCATTTATATATGCTCTTTGTGGAGTTATGCGTCTTGTTAAATTCAATATAATAAATGTTGCATCAAGCGAGAAAGGTGATTTCAGCGGAATGCCTATACCTAATGCTGCAGCAATGGTAATATCTTACTATATGATTTGTGTCACAATTTATAAAAATTTTGATTTTCAGCTATTTGACATAAATATCTTTATAGGTGTAACAGTTATTTCTGCTAGTTTGATGGTAAGTACTATACCATTTAAAACTCCAGATAAAACTTTCTCTTTTATTCCTAAAAAATTAGCACCTATTTTAATACTGATTATTATTATCACTTTAAAATATAGCCTTTTTGTAGTTTCTTTCACCTATACAATTTTAAATTTGATTTCTTATTTCAATAGAAGATTTTTCCCTGAAAGCTCTTTAGAAGATCCTACTATTGAGGAATTTATTGAAGTTGTTGAGGAGGAGTAATTTTTATGTTTTCTCAAGAAGATAAAATTAACATTTTAATCATAAGATTTAAAAGAATAGGAGATGCAATCTTAACACTACCGCTTTGTAATTCTTTAAAAAAAACTTTTCCAAATGCTAGTGTAGATTATGTATTATATGAAGAAATGGCTCATTTATTCTATAATCATCCTTATATAGATAATGTCATTACCATAAAAGATGAAGAAAGAAAAAATATTTTTAAATATATTAAAAAAGTTTACAATATCACTAGAAAAAAATATGATATCATCATTGATGTTATGTCAACCCCAAAAAGCGAACTATTTTGCCTTTTTTCTTTAAAAAGTCCTTTAAGAATAGGAAGATATAAAAAATGGAGAGGCTATACTTATACTCATAAAATGAAAGAACCTGAATCTTTAAATAAGGTTGATAAATTTTTAAAACAGTTGTTATCTCCAATATCAGATATCGGATTTAATTTAAATTTATCCTATGATTTCAAATTTTCAGCTAGCGATGAAGAAAAAGAAAAATATAAAAAAATCATTCAGGCTGCTGGCGTTGATTTTTCAAAACCTATCATAGCTTTTTCTATTTATTCTAGAGTTCAACATAAAATATATCCAATTGAAAAAATGAAAAAAGTTGTTAATTATCTAATAGATAAATATGATGCTCAAGTAATATTTTTCTTTTCACCTGAACAAAAAATTGCAATACAAAATATACATAAAGAGATGGGAGAAAATAAAAATATTTTTTCCAATATAGAAACTCCCACTATAAGAGAATTAATTCCTTTTTTGGAAAACTGTGATTTTTATATAGGAAATGAAGGAGGGGCAAGGCATCTTGCACAGGGAATTGATTTACCTTCCCTTGCAATTTTTAGCCCCAGTTCTGAATTAAAAGAATGGCTTCCTTTTCCAAATCATAAAAATATGGGATTATCACCATATAGTGTTTCTCTTGAGTTTAATATGTCAAACGAAGACTTTATAAAATTAAGTACTGAAGAGAAGTTTAATCTCATATCTGTAGACATTATCTGTAATAAGATTGATCAATTATTCGAAAATAACAAAAGGAAGTAGTCTATGAACAAAAAAATTATATACTATGTTCTCTCTAATCTATTTAAAATTTTAATTTTCCTATTTATCTTTCCAATTGGAATTAGCATTTACTATAGAGAAGAGCCTAGAATTTATATTTCGTTTGTTATTCCAGTAATTATTTTAGCTATACTTGCCTATAAATTTTCCAAGGAAAATCCAGAAGATCATAGTTTTTTTTCTAGAGAAGGTTTAGTTATTGTATCTCTCTCATGGTTACTTGTATCTTTTTTTGGAGCTCTTCCCTTCTATTTAAGTGGCAGTATACCTAATTTTGCAAATGCTTTTTTTGAAAGCGTAAGTGGCTTTACAACAACAGGTGCATCAACTCTAACTGATATTGAAGCTATGAGCAAATCTATAATTTTCTGGAGAAGTTTTACACACTTAGTTGGAGGGATGGGAGTTTTAGTTTTAGTTCTAGCTATACTTCCAAAAGGTAATAATAAAGCTCTATATATAATGAGGGCAGAAGTTCCTGGGCCCAGTGTAGGAAAATTAGTAGCTAAAATGAGTTATAATTCAAGAATATTATATATCATCTATCTTTCTATAACTGGAATATTGATAGTTCTTTTAATGTTTGGAGGTATGAATTTTTTTGATTCTTGTATCCATGCATTTGGGACTGCTGGAACTGGAGGATTTAGCTCAAAAAATTCTAGTATTGCATTCTACAATAGTTCCTATATACATTATGTTTTAAGTTTTGGAATGCTAGCTTTTGGATTAAATTTTAACCTATTCTATCTATTATTATTAGGGAATATAAGACAGGTCCTAAAAAGTGAAGAAACAAAATATTATTTATTTTTTATATTTGGCTCTACATCTTTAATCTGCTTTAATCTTTACAAAACCTACAGTTCCGTATTCGATATGATAAGAGATGTATTTTTTACTGTCTCTTCTGTTATAACCACAACTGGCTATTCGACTGTAAATTTTGGAGACTGGCCTCTTTTTTCTCAAGTAATACTTTTATTTCTTATGTTTATAGGAGGCTGTGCAGGTTCTACTGCAGGTGGATTTAAAGTCGCTAGAGTAGTAATTGTTTTAAAAAAAGTTCTTAAAGAATTTAAAAAAATTGGGCATCCTAATAAAGTTATAAATTTAAAACTAGATGATAAGCCAGTTGATAAAGATATGACGGATGGAGTCAGCACTTATTTTTTACTTTATGTTACAACTTTTTGTATATTACTTTTAATTGTTTCTTTAGAAACTAACAGCTTTTTAACAGCTTTTAGTGCCATTGCCGCAACATTTAATAATATAGGGCCTGGGCTTGATGCTGTAGGACCTACGTATAATTTTTATAATTTTTCATCTCCTATGAAGTATATATTGTCCTTAGGAATGTTATTAGGGCGTTTAGAAATTATACCCCTTCTTATTCTTATATCTCCTCGAATTTACAAGCATATTGATTAAAAAAAGAGGATATTGCAAATTTATCTCTAAAGAATACTTATATTGGTTTCATGAGTTGGGCTTCTATTTATAGACTAAAAAGCATTTTATAACCATTAGTCATAACTTGAGTAGATGCCTTTTTCATATCTCCAATTATAAAAAATAGTTAGTTTTTATAAATAGCTTTACGTCCTGCAGGCTTTAAAATAAAAAAGTACCCAATTTTTATATTGAGTACTTTATAAATTCATATGTTGTAATGTATCCACATACTAATAATCATTATAGTTTTTTCTTTATTTTCAATGTTTTTTATTTTTTGATATGAAATGGAATACCCCCAGTATAGAAAAAAGTATAAAATGTAAATCCTTTTTTTTAATTTTTACAAATAAAATATGCAACTTCATAACTCAAAGTTTTATTTTTAAAGCTTCTTATATTTGTAACTGATGGTCTTTGAAGTCCTGTCACTCCTGTATATTTTAGATGTCTTAGAAGTTCTAGAGGAGATTCAAAATTTATTTTTATAGTTTCTTTGTAAAAAGATCTTTCTTTAAAGTACAGCTTAGCTACCTCTTCTATTTCTTCTAAAGATCTATAGTTTAAAGAAAGCCCAAAATGCTCTTTAATTTCAATTAAATTACCTGCAAT
Organism: Fusobacterium sp.; assembly: GCF_030528405.1. Classification (GTDB taxonomy): domain Bacteria; phylum Fusobacteriota; class Fusobacteriia; order Fusobacteriales; family Fusobacteriaceae; genus Fusobacterium. The sequence goes on along the minus strand of NZ_JAUMYY010000035.1, from coordinate 5,201 downwards.
ATAGGTTGAAAAGCATAATTTTTTAGATGATTCAGAAATTTTTTTTAAAAGTCTATCTAAATCAGATACCCATTGAAATACTGAGCTGGAAAGTATTAAATCACTTTTGTCTATAGTTATATTTAATACATCTCCTTCTTTAAAAATCTTATATTCAATATCTGCTATATACTTCCTCACATCAAACTTGTCATTTAAAATTAAATTGTTTTTCCCAGTTATTTCTTTTCGATATTCTCTAGTAAAAATTCCTGTGCCACAACCAATTTCAAAAATTGTATTATTCTCTTCTTTAAAAACATCTTTCTTAGACATATAATTTACTAAATTTTTTGCAACCTTTTTTTGTACAGATGAATAATTTTCGTATTCATCAAAATGTTTATTAAAATTCATCTATGCTGCCTCAACTTTACTTTTTATTCTTCTATTATAATTTTAAAATCTTTTAAACAGGAAAAAGGATAGTGACCACAATTAATAATTTTATACTTTACTCCATTTTCTCTGTAAAATTTTTCTTGTTTTGCTCTAGGTATTATTCTATCATAACTACCTATATAAGAATAATCTATAATATTTTTTAATAATTTATAATTTTTTTTAAAATATTCTAGTTCATATTTAATTTCTTCAAAATTTTTAGAGCTCTTTTGAAAAAACTCATCTATATCCATATTATCATAAAACTTTAAAAGCCTTTCAGGGTCAAGTGTATCAAGAGTTAAATTAAACATTTTTTCATTTATTCCATATTTCCCTATTGTTTCAGAAAGTCCATTTATCGCAATTGATCTGCTATATCTGAGTTTTTTATTTTCATTTAGAAATTTATTTAAATAATAAACTCCAAAGGACCATGCAATAAATATAATATCTTCATATCCTAATAGTTCTTTGATTTCTATATTATATGGAAAATTAACTATTTCTACTTCATAAGAGCTTGTGTTTTTAACACTTGACAAAATTTTATTATCCATTCCCCAACCATTAAAAAAATATATTTTTTTCATCTAATCCTCTTTTAATCTATTCATCTCCAATTTTAAAGTCCTATAGAAAATCTCTAAATCTTTTACTTTCATATCTGCTGACAAGCTCAAACGCAACCTTGCTGTTCCCTTAGGTACTGTAGGCTCTTTTATTGCATAAGTTTGATAAAAATGTTTTTTTAGAGCTTCTACTAAAGCATTCGTTTTTTTATTATCTCCTATTATAACACTTATAATATGCGTATTAGAAACTGTTTTTATATCTAAGCTTTTCAATTTTTCTAAAGAAAATTTTACCAGTTTTTCTAAATCTTTCATCTTAGTTTCAAAACTTTTAATATTTTTCAATATATATAAGTTCCAAAGATTGTTTATTGGTGGTAAGGCTGTTGAATAAATGAATTTCCTACTTTTATTTATTAAATACCTTTTATATAATTCATCACATATAACATAAGCTCCTACTGATGCCCCCCCTTTGCCTAGAGGTATTACTAAGAAATCTATATGCTTAACTAAATTTTGTTTGTGTGCTAATCCATAAGAAAATACTCCATAGGAATGAGCTTCATCCACCATGAGTTGAAATTCATATTTGTTTTTTAGAGCAACTATTTTCTCTATATCGGCTATATCTCCATCCATACTATAAACTGTTTCTGTAACCACAAGTATATCTTTATATTTTCTGGAATATTTTTCTAATAGTCTTTCAAGTGCCATATTATCAAGATGATTATATCTCAGTATTTTTGCTCCTGAGTTTATGCAACCATCATAAATACTCGCATGATTTAATCTATCACTTATAATTAAACTATCTTTATTATAAAAAGTTTCTATTAGAGAAGAATTTGCATCAAAACCTGAATTATAAATTAAGCAAGGCTTCCCATATATTCTTTCAACTTCTTTCTCTAATTTCATTACAATAGAATAGGAACCATCTATTAATCTCGAAGAAGCAGAAGTAAATTTAAAATCAGAAAAATTAATCTTTGAAAAAAAATCGTCAAATATATATTTATCCTTCATTATTCCCAAATAATCATTTGACGAAAGATTAAAAAGACCTTTATCATTTGTTTTGATATCTCGCAACCTAAAATCTTCTTCCAGATTTCTTAATTCATTTTCTAGACTTTCTCTTAACATAAATATTCCTCAATTTTATTCCATATATTCTTATTTTTCAAAATATGTTTCTTTTAAATACGAATACATAAAAGCACATTCTTCTGAATTAAGTTTAAGATTTTTACAAATTATTTTTGGGAGATTAATAATATTTGCAAATTTCAAAAGCGAAGTGATAGTTATATATTTTTCTTCTGAATCAGCGGACGAAGATATTTCAAAAATAATATTAGCATTAGATTTACTCTTAATAGGTAATAAATATCTAAAAGAATCATATCTCTTTTTTATTATCTCTTCTCTCAGCCATTCAATACTACCACCAAATTCATAGTATAGCTTTATATTAAAGTCACTTTTAGTATTTATATCTGTACTCATTTTTAATCCTCCCTATAAAAATAAGCAATTATATTATTTATAATAGAAAAAATATCTATTATTAATGATAACATATATTTTTTTAAATTCATAGAACAAATTATAAACAATAGCTTCAGTCTTTCTAACAATTTTTTCAGTTACTTAATTAAGGTATTTTGTAATACTCTTCTACTTCTTGACAATTTTTAAAACCTTGTAATTTAGCTATATTATTCATATTTTCTATTGCTAAATTATTATTTTTTTCATACATTTCTATTATAAAATTTAAATATGAATACAAGGTTTTTTCAGAATAAGAATACAATTCTCCTTTCAAATAAGTTTCTATTGAAGTTTCTTCTGGAGTGTCTTGATAACTATAAAGAGCTCTCCCCATAGAAGCATATACAGGATAACTTGAAAAAAATTCTTCTTCCCATTTCATATAAATTAACATTATTTTATTAACTAAATCTTTCTTTTCTAGTGATATTTCCTCTAAAATATATTCTATCTTTTTGTATTCTCCTTCCATAGTATATTTCATCATTCTTGCATATTTTTTAAAAACAGGATTTTGTGCCGAGTTTAAATCTTTCCAATATGAAAGTAATGTTTCTATATTAAATGTAAGCCACTGTGATTTTCTCATTATAATAAATTCTTCCTTATTATCTTGACAGATAGCTCTTCCTCCAATATTATTTAAATTTGAAAAATATTCCCATTCTTTCTCTAAAATTTTTTCTATTATCTCATTTTTTTCTTTCATCTTTTCTCCATCAATAAGTTCAATCCAACCATGGTGAATAATTTTTAAAAAAATCATCATCTATATTTTTTTGTATATCCACTCCAAAATCACCTAAAAAATCACTTTCAATTTGTGTAAAATTTTGTTTCTTTAATTCTTTTATTAGGATTTCACAAATTTCCTTTATATAAGGTATTTTATTTTGTGAAAACACCATATCTTGAAAAATTTTATAAATTTCTACCCCTAATATTTCTAAATCTAGAAGAGCTCTATTCGCCCATTTATAAAATATTTTATACCTCCTATTAATAAGAAATACTAAATGAATTACTTCATCAACAAATAGATATAAAGCTTGATTTGCAGCTATAAAATCATTTCTTTTTAAACATCTTATATAATTATATTGACCATGTTGAGAAATGTTCATACAACGAGTTGCAATTTTATTAAGTCTTATTGCTTCAGGATAATAATCTAAAAGCCCTTCTCTAATTTTAGAAAAGTATCCTAAGTTATCAAGAAATACCTCTCCATTTGTCACTGTTGCCAAAGCAGTTTCAGGAATATTCTTCCATTCCAAAATCGTTTTAGGAACTCTTGTAAGACCTAAAAATTTAAAATAAAAATCTTCTAAAATTAGACAATTTCTTCTACCCTTTCCCCATTCACTTTCTTTTATAGCTGAAAAATCTTTAAATTCTTTTGGTAAATTCTCAAGAACTATGTTTATTTTATCTCTATATTTCCTATAGTCATTCTCTTTCAACCATATACAAACTGAAGGGCCAAAATCATGATCCCTCGATATTTCATCGTCATAAGTAAAACATTCCGACCCTTCTCCTACTAAACCAAAAGCACAAAGAGGAAGAACTTGTTTTAATTTTTCTTCAAAAGCTGGCAAAACTATATCATAAAAATATCTTCTTGACAATTCTAAACCTTTCACTATTTAATCTCCTTATTTAACACTTCTTCTTTTAAAAATTTTATATTGCTGACAATATTTTTATAATTATCACTTTCTTCTCCCATTGTTAACTTTGATATTTCAGCTGCCTTTTCAAAAAATTGAACTGCTTTTTGAAAATTCCTTTCATTAAAATAATAAATTGCCATATTATTAAGAGAAGCTGCATATAAGGGATGATTAGTTCCTACATTTTTTTCAAACATTTCAAGAGATTTATTTAAATAATCTATGGCTTTTTCTTTCATTCCCATCTGTAAAGTTGGATTGAACAGATTACTAAGAGTAACTGCATATTCCAGTAAATATTCTTCTTTATCCAAATCTTTTAATATCTTTAAACTCTTTATATGTAGTTCATATGCTTTAGTAAATTCATTTATATTTTGATAGTACAGTCCAAAATTATTGCACAGTCCTGCAAAAGAAAAAGTCTTATCCATATTATTTTTTATATATATATCAAATATTTTCTTGTAATTTTCTTCAAGTAAATTATACTTTCCAGCAAACCTATAAACTTCCGTCAAATTAAGTAATGTTGTTGCATAGGCAATATTCTCTTCTTTATATTTTTTTAAAATAATTTCCATTGCCTCTTTTAACTTAGATTCTGCTTCTTCATACAAACCGATATATTTTAAAGAACCTCCTAGTTCATTTAAGTTTTTTAAATATTCATCACTTTCTTTTCCATAATTAATGGCTATAAAAGTTAAAATTTCTCTTAAACACTCTACTTCTTTTAAATTATTTCCTTCTATTTGATATTTTTCTCTCTTTCTTTTTAAATTATCTAAATCCATATTTCCTCCAATAATTTTATTATTTTAAGTATATTATTTTATATTAATAAAGTCAATTTTGAAATACGACTTTGTTTATATAATATTTCTAAGTAAAAATAAAAAACACACCTTTAAGTGTGCTTATCTATATATAAATATATTTTTTTTAAATGGCGCTTCCTAAT
>NZ_JAUMYY010000034.1:12255-18608 GCF_030528405.1 Fusobacterium sp. | reverse complement strand
CTTTCTCAAGTGGACATTTGTTATCTTACCACCTTTATTATTTTTTGTCAACTTAATTTTTTTATTTTTTTAAAAAATTTTTTTCTAATACTTTCAATTATTAAGTAGACATTTTTATATAAATAAATCTATATTTTTTACTTAAATACTTTATCTTAACTTATATTACATTTTTATAATAGTACGGAAGAACTGATAAATTTTTTTAAAAAAAATATTATTGCTTTTTTATAAATTTGGTGATATAATACAATGCGTATTATATAATGATATATTTAAGGAGGTGCTAATAATGCAAAGATGTGAAATTACTGGAACAGGTCTTATAAGTGGAAATAAAATATCTCACTCTCATAGGCTTACTAGAAGAGTTTGGAAACCTAATCTACAAGTTACAACTATAATGGTTAATGGTTCTCCAATAAAAATTAAAGTTTGTGCAAGAACTTTAAAGACTTTAAAAGGGGCTTCAGAAGTTGAAGTTATGAGAATTTTAAAGGCAAATGCTGATACTCTTAGCGAAAGATTAGCAAAACATTTAGCTAAATAACTTAAATAACAAAAAGGCAATTTTGAACTGCCTTTTTTTATTTTAATACATATTTATAACAGGAACTTCATAAGGATGAGCTTTCTTTATTAAATAGTAAGCCAAATCCTTAAATTCTTTCTTAACCCTAAACTTCATTAGCTTTTCTTTTGCTACACTCTCTTTTCCAATCTCTCCATTAAAAGGTTTAGCTCCCGAAAGAGTGGTCCAGTGTCCTATAACATCTGAAGTAGCATAAACATCTGCATAAAAACCCTCATTTAGTAAAGAATACTCTTTAAGACTATCTACTATATTTTTTACATAATTCTCAGGAACAAAAACTTCAAAATTTGTAAATTCCTCTTTAAATTCTAAGTTATAGGACAATAAATTATCATCTTCATAATTTAATGTCAAATAAAAAAAAGGACACTTTCCTCTTATTAAATCTAAAAAAATTCTATCTCCTTCCCATAAATTAAGTTTAAAGACTTCTTCTTTATCAATCCATTTTAAGTCTCCTTCACTACAATTTTTTATTTTACCATAAAAATCATTTGAAGTATATAAGTACATATAAAGTGGCTTTTCATCATTAAAATTAAAAACTACTATTCCTCTAAAGTCATAATTATTTATTATCAATGATGTTTCTTCTTTCACTTCTCTTAACAAGCATTTCTCTGGGCTTTCACCTTTTTCAAGCTTCCCTCCTACACCTAGCCATTTCCCTTTATTTATATCATTTTGTTTTTTTGTTCTATGAAGCATCAGATATTTTCCTTCCTTTTCTAAATAACAAAGAGTTGTTATCATAAATTATCCTCCCTTATTCTTTATTGAAATTATATAATATAAAATTTATAAATTCAATTTTCTTCATATTTAAACTTAAGTATGCTATGATGAAATAAAAAATTTTATAAGAGGTAAAAATTTGAAAAATATAATTAACAAATCTATTGAAACATCAATTTTTGATTCTAATTTAGATTCAAATATAAATTTTCAGCATTCTTTAATTAGTAATGATGAAGAAAAGATTATAACAATTTTAAGGGAACAACTAGAAAACTGTGATGAATTTATTTTTTCTGTTGCGTTTATAACTATTGGTGGTTTGACTCTATTTTTAGAAGAATTTAAAAAATTAGAAGACAGAAACATCCCAGGTAAAATTTTAACTGGTGACTACTTAAATTTCACTGAACCTAAAGCTCTTGATAAACTTCTTTCATACAAAAATATTGAATTAAAAATTATCAACAACAAGAAATTTCATCCCAAGGCCTATTTTTTTAGAAAGGGAAATCTTTGGACCTTAATAGTTGGTAGCTCTAATCTCACTCAGGCAGCTTTAACTGTTAATCTTGAATGGAATTTAAAAATTAATTCTCTTTCAAATGGTAAAATCGTTAAATCTAGTTTGGAAAAGTTTTATAAAATTTTTGATTCTTTAAGTAAACCTTCAAATGAAGAGATAAAAGAGTACAAAAAAAGATACGATGATTTTAAAAAAATCAGATTTTCATACCCTGAATCTACTGATTTTTCAATTATTGAACCAAATTTTATGCAAAAGGAAGCTTTAAAAAATTTAAAAGATTTATCTTTCAAAAAAAACAAAGCTTTATTAATAAGCGCAACAGGAACTGGAAAAACTTATTTAAGTGCCTTTGCAGCAAAAGAATATAAGGCAAAAAGAATTCTTTTTATTGCCCATAGAAGAATAATCTTAGAGAAATCTATGAGTAGCTTTAAAAAAATTTTTAGAACTAGAAAAATGAAAATTTTTGAAAAAAATAAAGCTAACTTATTTGATGACGAATTGAACGGTTCTAATTTTAATAATAACTTTATTAAAGAAGATAAGTCCATTACTTTTGCAATGATTCAAACACTTAATAAGGAAGAAAATCTACAAAATTTCCCTAAAGATTTCTTTGATTATATAATTGTCGATGAAGTTCATCACAGTGCTGCTAAAACTTATCAAAAAATACTAAATTATTTTGAACCAAATTTCTTATTAGGTCTTACTGCTACTCCAGAAAGACCTGATAAATTTAATATTTATGAATTTTTTGATTACAATATTGCTTATGAAATTCGTTTACATCAAGCAATGCAGGAAGACTTACTCTGTCCTTTTCATTACTTTGGTATTTCTGATTTAATTATAAATGGTGAAAGCATAGACAATAAAAGTTCTTTAAGGCTTCTAACTTCTGATCAAAGGGTTTTACATATCTTGGAAAAAAGTAATTATTATGGTTACAGTGGTGATAAATTACATGCTTTAATCTTTGTTTCCAATGTAGAAGAGGCTAAAATACTAGCTAAAAAATTTAATGAATTGGGAAGAAATGCAATCGCTTTAAGTTCACAAAATTCAGATATTGAAAGAGAGGAAACTATTAAAAAATTAGAACAAGGTGAAATTGAATTTATAATCTCTGTTGATATTTTTAACGAAGGTATTGACATACCTTGTATTAATCAAGTAATTTTTTTAAGACCAACACAATCTTCAATAATATATATTCAACAGTTAGGACGTGGCTTACGGAAAAATAAGAATAAAGACTACACTGTTATTTTAGATTTTATAGCAAATTATGATAAAAACTTTTTAATTCCAATAGCAATTTCTCAGAATTCTAACTTCGATAAAGACTCTATGAAACGCTTTATGATGAATGCTACAAACATGCTTCCAGGTGAGAGTAGTATAAGTTTTGATGAAATTTCAAAAGAGAGAATTTTTGAAAATATTAATCAATCTAACTTTTCAAATAAGAAGTTAATAGAGCAAGATTTTAAACTATTAAAAAAACAATTGGGAAGAATTCCTATGCTCGTAGATTTCTTTGATAAAAATATGATAGACCCCTGTGTTATTTTGAAATACAAAAAAGATTATGACTCCGTTTTAAAAAGTATTCAGCCACAGCTAAATCTGGGTAAACTTTCTAATTTAGAAAGACAATTTTTAGTTTTTTTATCTACTTTTTTCACCCCTGCTAAAAGAATTCATGAAATGCTTATCTTAAAAATTTTTTTAATACAGAAAAATGAACAAGGTTTAAATTCTCAAGATATTTCTAATATATTTAGTGGTCAATACTACTTATTTAAACAGGATAAAAATATAAAAAATGCTCTTAAGCATTTGGCTAAGGAAATCTTTATTAATTTATCACAAATTAAGCCGTATCCAAGTATTTTAGAAAATACAAATGGAGAATACTCTTTAAGTGAAAACTTTAAAAATAGTTATAAAAATAATCTTTATTTCAAAAATCTCATTGATGATTTAATTAAATATAATCTAAAATATTATAAAAAATATTTTGAACAAGAAAATGAAATTAGTCTAAAGTTATATGGAGAATACACTAAACAAGAAGCATTTTGGCTTGCAAATTTAGATTTTAATAATGGTTATCAAGTAAGTGGCTATACAGCATTTAATAAAGAAAAAATACTTATGATTTTTATAACTATGGTAAATTCTAATGCTAGAAATATATACACAAATGTTTTTTATGATAATCACTGTTTCAACTGGTTTTCTAAAAGTAGCAGATATCTGCAAAAAAATGGTCTAGATACTGTAGAAGGAAAAATAGCCAAAGGATTTTATAATATATTAGTTTTTGTAAAAAAATCAAATGGTGAAAATTTTTATTATTTGGGAGAAGTGGACAAGATCTTAAATGTCAATGAAACTAAAGATATCAATAATAAAAGTATGATTGAGTACATTTTTAGATTGAAGTATGGCTTAAAAAAAGATTTACTAAATTATTTCAATTTTTAAAAAAATTACTTGCAAAAAATAAAAAAGCATTATATAATTCATATATAAGAAAGATATAATATTTATATATGAAAGGATGAGATTTATGGATCTTATAGAAATTGGTCTAGCTAGCTTCTTAGGGCTTAAACTGGTTCATATTGGCTATGCTGTCTACAATTATAAAAATTCAAGAAAGTAAAAAATAAAAGTAATGGAGTTGTTACAAAATTTTAAAAAAATTTATAACAACTCCATTTTTTATTCACATATATTTGATAGATATTTTTCACCAGAATCTGTTGCTAATATTAAGATCTTAAGATTTTTATTAATATTTCTTTTTGAATATTCAAGAGCAGCTGCAAAAACTGCTCCAGTTGAAATTCCTGCTAAAATTCCTTCATTATAACTTAAATCTCTCATAGCTTTATACGCTCTATCACATTCACATGTTAAAATTTCATCTGCTAAGGAACCTTCATATACATCTGGGATTTTTCCAGCACTCATCCCCATACCTTGTATCTTATGAGGGCCTATATAACCTTTTGAAAGTAAAGGCGATGATGCAGGTTCTACTGGTAATGTTTTTATATTGGGAAGAACCTCTTTTAATTTCTTAGCTGTTCCTGAAAAACTTCCTCCTGTTCCAGTCCCACAAATAAATACATCTAAATTTTTACCCATATCCTTTAAAATTTCTTCTGCTGTTGTTTCATAGTGTGCTCTAGGATTGTTTATATTTGAAAATTGATTGGGAACAAAACAATTAGATTCTTTAGCACAAATTTCTTCAACTTTCTCTAAACAAGCTTTCATCCCTAACTTTCCATCAGTCAATATAACCTCTGTTCCGTAGGCTTTCATAAGCTGAATTCTTTCAATACTCATAGTATCTGGCATAACAATTTTCAACTTGTATTTTTTCACAGCACAAATCATAGCTAGACCTATTCCAGTATTCCCACTCGTTGCTTCTATTATAACTGTATCCTTATTTATAAGTCCTTCTTTTTCAGCTTCTTCTATCATTCTTAAAGCTATCCTATCTTTTGTACTTCTACCAGGATTTGCTCCTTCTAACTTAATGAAAATTTCATTCCCATAAGTATCAATATTATTAATTTTAACTATCGGTGTATTCCCAATTAAGTCAATTACTGAATTTACAATCATAAAACACCTCCTAAATTTCTCCTATTTTCATTTTATAACAGAAAACTAAATAAAAACAGAAGACAGAAAATTATTTTAAAAGTTCCATTTTTTTTTATTTTTATATTACTAATTAATAAAAATATTTTTTTAAAAGTTCTTAAAAAAATGTTTTTAATTTTTTAGCTATAATTAATTCTTTTTCTTCTAATTTATAACTTATTTTATAAATTTACCGTCTAAAATTTAATCAATATTATTACTTTGACAATTCATAAAACTAAACTTACCTTAAAAAATAAATCTATTTGGTGCATACTTTTATTTCGCCTATTTAAAATTCAAAAATAAAAACTCTCTAAAGTAATATTTTAGAGAGCTGTATAAATATACATTATCTTAAAAAATAAATGGTGCCTAGGAATGGATTCGAACCATCGACCGTACGGGTATGAACCGTATGCTCTAGCCAACTGAGCTACCTAGGCATAACAAAATAATAATACTATACTAGTTATCAAATGTCAATACTTTATTTTACAACTTTCAAAATTTTTATTTTTCTGTTAACTTATTCTGTATTTTATGTTAGTATGTAATATATATTAGAAAAGAGGTTTTTATGGAAGTAGATTTACATATACATACAACAGAATCTGATGGTAGTCTTAGCCCTAAAGAGATTGTTGAAATGGCTGTCAAAAAAAATATGAAAGCTATAGCTATAACAGATCATGATAATGTTAATGGCTTAGAAGAGGCTAACTTTTACGCTAAACTAAATAATTTAGAACTTGTAAATGGTATAGAGTTTTCTTGCTCTAGCTCTGGTAATGAAGTTCATATTCTAGGTTATTTTCT
>NZ_JAUMYY010000034.1:0-12245 GCF_030528405.1 Fusobacterium sp. | reverse complement strand
AGAAGCTCTTTTAGAAAGTAGAAGAAACCGAAATCAAAAAATTATTGAGAAACTAAACAAAAATGGTATAATTATAGATATTGATGATGTTAAAAGAGAGGCTGGTGGAAAACTTTTAGGTAGAGTTCATTTTGCAAATGCACTTATAAGAAAAAATTATTGTCAAAGTATAGACGAGGCCTTTAAAATCTTCTTAGGAAAAACTGGACTTGCATATGAACCTAGACTCAATTGTCCACCTGAGCTTATTGTTGAATATTTAAAAGAAAATAAAGCTTTTTCTTCTCTTGCACATCCGAAACTAATTTCTAAAGATGAAAACTTTATTTTAGATTTAATAAAAAAATTAAAGGCTTTAGGATTAAATGGTTTGGAAGTTAATTATCCTAACTTAACAAAAGATGAAAAAAATAAATTCAAAGCTTGGGCAAAAAAATTTGATTTAATTATAACTGGTGGTTCTGATTTTCATGGAAGTAATAGAATTAATTTGAAACTTGGACAAGAAGGACTAAGCTATGAACAATTTAAAAAAATTAAAAACTTTATAGAAGAAAACAAAGGCTAATAGGAGGGTTTTATGATAATTGTAACTGGTGGGGCAGGAATGATTGGAAGTGCTTTCATTTGGAAGCTAAATGAAATAGGACATAAAGATATACTTGTTGTGGATAAATTACGAAATGAAGATAAGTGGTTAAATATAAGAAAAAGGGAATATGCAGATTGGGTTGATAGGGATAACTTAAAAGAATGGTTGAGTTATGAGGAAAATGCAAATAAAATAAGTGCTGTTGTCCATATGGGAGCTTGTTCTACAACAACTGAAACTGACGCAGACTACTTAATGGATAATAATTATAGTTATTCTAAATTTTTGTGGGATTTTTGTGTTAAGAGGAATTTGAAATTTATTTACGCTTCTTCTGCTGCTACTTATGGTATGGGAGAGCGAGGATATGATGATGATATCAGTCCAAAAGAACTTCAAAAACTTAAGCCTTTAAATAAATATGGTTATTCAAAAAAAGTTTTTGATGACTGGGTTTTTAAACAAGAAAAAGCTCCAAAACAATGGAATGGTTTAAAATTTTTTAATGTCTATGGTCCTCAAGAATACCATAAAGGTAGAATGGCTTCAATGATATTTCATACTTTCAATCAATATAAAGAAAATGGCTATGTCAAACTTTTTAAATCCTACAAAGAAGGTTTTAAAGATGGAGAGCAACTTCGAGATTTTGTATATGTTAAAGATGTTGTTGATATTATTTATTTTATGCTAACTGAAAATGTAAATTCTGGAATCTTTAACATAGGAACTGGAAAATGCAGATCTTTCTTGGATCTCTCTATGGCAACTATGAGGGCCGCTTCTAAAGATTCTCAACTTGAAATGACTAAAGTTGTTGAGTTTATTCCTATGCCTGAGGATTTAAAAGGTAGATATCAATATTTTACCGAAGCTAAAATAAATAAACTGAGAGCAATTGGCTACACAAAAGAAATGACATCTCTAGAAGATGGTATTAAAGACTATGTTGAAAATTATCTTTCTCAAGATGATTCTTATTTATAGGAGGTTCCTTAGATGTCACCTCTTTTACTCATTATAATTCTTTCTATTGTTGAAGGAATAACTGAATTTTTACCTATAAGTAGCACAGGACATATGATACTTGTCGAGAAATTTATAGGTGGGGATATCTTTTCAAAAATTTTTATGAACAATTTCCTTATTATAGTTCAATTAGGTGCTATATTCGCTGTTGTTATATACTTTTGGGAAGATATTAGTCCCTTTGTAAAGACAAAAGAAGACTTTGTTTTTAAATTTAGATTGTGGCTTAAAATTTTAGTTGGAGCTATTCCAGCAGCAATAATTGGTTTAATATTTGATGATATTATAGATAGATATTTTTTAGATAATGTTTTAGTTATAGCAATTACTTTAATATTTTATGGTTTAATTTTAATTGCAGTTGAAAAAAAAAATAAAACTGAGAAAAAAGTAGCTTCTATTAACACTTTTACAAAATTAAAATACCGTACAGCTTTTTATATAGGTTTCTTTCAATGTCTTGCTATGATACCAGGAACCTCAAGATCTGGAGCTACAATAATTGGAGCCTTACTTTTAGGACTCTCTCGCCCACTGGCAGCAGAATTTTCTTTTTACCTAGCAATTCCTACTATGCTTGGCGCAACTCTTTTAAAACTTATTAAAAGTGGTTTGAAATTTTCAATTCAGGAATTCTTTTATCTTGGACTTGGAACTTTTCTCTCATTTATAGTTGCCTATATAGTTATAAAGTGGCTTATGTCATATATAAAAAAGAGAGATTTTATTTTCTTTGGAGTCTATAGAATTATTTTAGGGATCTTAATATTAGTCATAATTTTACTTTGATTAAAAAAAGAATGGATAAAATTTCATTCTTTTTTTATATTTTATGAAATAAAAATTAATTTTACTTTTTTTTATTAGCTTTTATATAGTATAATATATAAAATTTTATTTAGAAAGGTGAATATTGTGAGTACATTATTAAAAATAAAAATTTTAAAAAAAGAAATGACAAACATAGAAAAAAAAATAGCTAATTATATTCTCAATAATATTAATGAGTTAAAAAATCTAAATACCTATGAAATAGCTCAAAATTGTGATGTCAGTCAAGCATCCATTGTTAGATTTTCAAAAAAACTTGGCTTTTCTGGATTCCCGAATTTTAAAATATCTCTTGTCCAAGATTTAGGTAAAATTAATCTGGAGAATGAAATCTCAGTTTTAGATGATGAAATAGACTCTAAAGATAGTTTTTCTACTATTTGTAAAAAGATTGCTGCAAAAAATATAAATGCAGTTCAAAATACTATATCCATCTTAGATACAAAAGAGATTGAAAAAGCTATAAATATGATTGAAAAAGCTAAAAAAATAATGATTATTGGTGTTGGTTTTTCTGGTATTGTTGCTAAAGACTTTTCTTTTAAACTTACAGAAATTGGAAAAAATGTTATTTTTGAAACTGATCAACATATGCAACTTAGTTATCTTACAACATTTACAAAAAAAGACATAGTTTTTGCTATTTCTTATAGTGGACAAACAAAGGAGGTCTATAGCTTAGTTAAAGAAGCTAAAGCTAGAAATATTCCTATAATTTCCCTTACTACTCTTGCTCCAAATCTTATAAGGGATTTAGCTGATGTAAAACTAAATACTGTTGATCTAGGCGAACATTATCGTGGAAGCTCCCTATCTCCTAGAATTTCACAATTTACTATTATTGATAGTATCTATGTGAGTTTAGTAATTAAAAATAAAGATATGGAAAACTATATAAAAAATGCTATAGAGCTTGTTAAAGAACACAAAATAAAAAAATAAAGGAGTTAAAATGATTGCAAAAATTAAAAATCTTTTCTTAAATTTTTCTGTTGTATTTTTTATTGCAGGAATAACTTCTTTTACTGCATACAACTGGAAGGAAATGAATAATTTCCAAAAACTTTCCATCCCCTTTTTATTAATTATATTAGGACTTATTTTATATTATTTTTTAAAAAAAGAAACTTATAAAAAATTAGCACTTTTATTTAGCTGTTTTATGATAGGTACTCTTTTTGCCGTATTTGGGCAAATATATCAAACTGGAGCTGATACATGGATACTTTTTAGAAATTGGGCAATTTTTTTAATTGTTCCAACTATTTTTTCTATGTCTTACTCTATTTTTATGTTACTCATAATTGTCACATTTCTTATGACATTTTTTGGACTAGGCTTGTATTATAATGATACTTATTCTTTTTTTATAGCTACATTTATTCCAGCTACTGTGATATCAATTTATCCTATTATTATCGAAAAATTTAAGTTTAGATTTAACAATCTTTTTTACAACTGCTTAGTTGTTATATTTTATATACTTTTCAATATAGCTGGTATTTTTCTGATATCTCATAATACTAAATTTTTTTATTATGAAAACACAACAACATTTTTAGATAGTTTTTTAGTATTTTTCTACCCATTGATAAC
Source organism: Fusobacterium sp. (assembly GCF_030528405.1). Classification (GTDB taxonomy): domain Bacteria; phylum Fusobacteriota; class Fusobacteriia; order Fusobacteriales; family Fusobacteriaceae; genus Fusobacterium. The sequence goes on along the minus strand of NZ_JAUMYY010000034.1, from coordinate 8,197 downwards.
AGTACTAATATTTTTTGTTGCTTCAAAAAAATATAAGAAACCTGTAATTTTGCCATTTACAATTGTTACAATTGGATTAATTATCTGGGGATTTTTTGTTGAAAAAATTATGTTTTATGCTTCTTTTAATTTAACAGAATATTTAACAGTTTTTTTCCTTATCAGCTTAATTATTTTCATAACTACATTTGCTGCACTTATAAAAAGTTTTCCTACTATTGAAAGTAAATTTATCACGAAATTATTTGGAGGCTTAGCCAGCTTTTTAAAGTTCTCTGTCTTTATTTCAGGTTTAGGGCTTTTATTTGCAATAGTAAGTCTAAATAATTCTTCTGAATATAGTTTTTTATTTTTAGGAATATTGATCATTGCTTTCTCTTGTTATTTACCTAAAATTTTGAAATATAAAGAGGACAATTTGGATTTAATTTCCTTTTTAATTGGTCTTAGTTCTCTAATTAATTTTTTAAGTATAATTTTTGAAAATCATATAAAGCTTGCTCATCTGGCTCTTTTTGCTATTATAATCTTTGATACTTTTTATTTCATTAGAAAAAATCGAGTTATGGATTTATTATTTGCTCCTTTTCATTATATTTTTGTCTTAATATTGATTGATGAATTTAATCTTCTTTTTAATGACTTTTATATAAATATTAATCTGCTTTCAGTAATAGCTATTTTGATTTTATCTCTACAACCAATTTTTTCAGAAAAAATTGAATCTTCTAAATATAAAGATAGACTTAATAGAGTTTTTTATGGTAATAATATGAGTTTTTTACTATTTTTTATGACTTATTATATCTTAGAACATGATATTATTTATGTAATGTATAATGATGGAAAAAATATTATTTTAAATAGCTATATATATATCGTAAAAATTAGAGCTGCTGTAATCATAATAAGTTCTATATATATTATTTACCTATGGTTTAGAAATAAAGAATTGACTAATGATAGTCAAAGTATATCTTTAAATAATAAAACTCTTGGAAATAAAAATACAATGAAAAAATTAATTATACTTATTGCACTGATTATCATAATTTTATGTTTTTCTTGGAATATAGTAGGTATAAATTTTACAATTTTACTAATTTTACTCTATTTTTATAGAGGTAATAAATTTACAATATATTTCCTTAATATAAGCCTTTGCTGTCAAATATTCAACTATTATTATCAATTACATGGTATTAGTTTATTGCATAAATCTTACTATATGCTTTCTATGGGTCTTGCACTTCTACTTGCATATTTGACAATAAAATTTTTTATAAAGGAGGGAGAAACAAATGAATAAGAAAATTAAACAGATCTTAATAGCATTAAATTTTGTTTTCGTTTTTCTCTTAACTTTTCTATCTGTTTTCAAAGAAGAATCCTATAAAAAAAGAGAAGGTTTTTATTTAGAACTTGCACCTGTAGACCCTCGTTCACTTATGCAAGGTGATTATATGATTTTAAATTATAGTATAGTAAACGATGCATGGGATAAAATTCGTGTGCTCCAAGAAGAGGAAAATAAAGCCATAAAAAGAGGCTATATTGCTGTTAGCCTTGATAAAAATAATGTAGCTATTTTTAAGGATGTTGTAAAAAAACCAACTGATGATAAAAATTTACTATTTATTGAATTTAAATCAAATAGCTATGACATAAAAATAAATGCTGATAGCTTTTTCTTCCAAGAAGGAGATGCTCATCTCTATGAAAATGCTAGATATTCAAAAGTTGTTCTCATAAAGAATACTTTAAGACTTATAAATCTGGTGGATGAATTACCTGTTAAAAAATAACATTAAAATATATGGCTACTGCAAGTTTTAATTTCAAACTGTTGTAGCCATATCTATTTTTTACATTATATTATTACAAACAATAAAAAAATTCTAGTAATATTTAAGATCACTAGAATTTAATTTATTTTATTTACTTCATCCTTAAAATTATTCTGCTGCAACCAATACTTGATTACCCTTATAATCCCCACACTCTAAACAAACTCTATGTTGTCTTTTTGGTGCTCCACATTTTTCACAAGTTGCTAAACCAATTGCTGTTAAAGCATGATGAGATCTTCTCATATTCTTTTTGGCTTTTGAAGTCTTTTTCTTAGGTACTGCCATTTTTCCCCCTCCTTCTCATTTCTTTATCTATACCGTATAATTTTACAAGATTTTCCTCTTTATGTCAAGTAAGTTTTTATGACATAAACAATTTTATAGATTAGACATTAAATAAAAACTCCATTAAATCTCCATCTTGTACTACATATTCTTTTCCTTCCAATCTTAAAACTCCTGTCTCTTGAGAACCTTTCCAACCAGAATTTTTTATAAACTGCTCATAAGATACTACTTTTGCTCTTATAAATCCCTTTTCAAAATCTGTGTGAATTTCTCCAGCTGCTCTTGGAGCTGTATCTCCTATTTTTATTGTCCATGCCCTAACTTCTTTTATTCCTGCTGTAAAATAAGTTTGTAGACCTAGAAGCTTAAAACCTGCTCTTATAAGTCTATTTAATCCTGCTTCTTTTACTCCCAATGCTGCCAGAAATTCTATTCTACTGTCATTATCCATCTCTTGCAATTCAGCTTCAACTTTAGCTGAGACAATAACCACTTCAGAAGCTATGCTCTCAGCATATTTTTTTACTTCTTCCACATAGTTATTACCACTTGCTAAATCATCTTCAGACACATTAGCTGCAAATATCATAGGTTTTAAAGTTAATAATTGATAGTTTTTTAAAATTAATTTTTCATCTTCACTCAAGTCTAAAGTTTTTAATAATTTAAATTCTTCTAAATGTTTTTTTGCCTTTGGTAATACCTCCATTAAATTTATGGATTCCTTTATCTTATTTCTCGCTAATTTTTCATGTTTTTCTATTGCCTTATCTACAGTTTCTATATCTGCAAATATGAGCTCCGTATTAATAACCTCTATATCTCTTATAGGATTTACTCCTCCATCAACATGAATTACATTATCATCTTCAAAACACCTTACAACTTGACATATAGCAGATGTTGCTCTTATATTTGATAAAAATTTATTTCCCAGACCTTCACCCTTTGAAGCTCCTTTTACAAGCCCTGCTATATCAACAAATTCTACAGTTGCGGGAACTATTCTTTCAGGATTTATAATCTTTGCTAAAGCTTCAAGTCTATCATCAGGTACTGTAACCATTCCTATATTAGGCTCTATTGTACAAAAAGGATAATTTGCTGCCTCTGCCGCCCCAGCTTTAGTTATTGCATTAAAAAGTGTTGACTTTCCCACATTAGGTAAACCAACTATTCCTATACCTATCATCTATTTTCCTCCAACTTTTAATTTGCTGCCCTTATAATTTCAAAAAAAGAATCAGCCTTTAGAGATGCTCCTCCAACAAGCCCTCCATCTATATCAACTTGGCTTAATAGCTCTTTTGCATTTTCAGGTTTCATAGAACCTCCATATTGAATAGTCATCTCATTTGCAATTTCTTGACCAAACATATCTACTAAAACCTTTCTTATCTCTTTATGAGTTTCTTGAGCAATCTCTGGAGTTGCTGTTTTACCAGTTCCTATTGCCCAAACTGGTTCATAAGCTACTATGACTCTTTTAGCTTCTTCTTTTGTCAAGCCTTTTAGACCTTTTTTAACTTGATTAGAATTTACTTCAAAAGTTTTGCCTGCTTCTCTCTCTTCTAACTTTTCTCCAATACAAAATATAGGTGTCAATCCATTTTCTAACACTGCCTTAACCTTTTCATTAATAAATTCGTCTGTTTCTTTAAATATCTCTCTTCTCTCAGAATGTCCTAAAATAACATGAGAAACTCCTATTGCTTTTAACATAGTTGGTGATATTTCACCTGTAAATGCACCTTCTGCTTTTGGATATACATTCTCGGCTGCAACTTTTATATTTGAACCTTCCACTGCCTTAACTGCATCTGAAAGTGCAGTAAAAGGGACCCCTATAACTATATCTATATTTTTAATATCCTTGGTTAAATCTTTTAACTCTCTCAAAACTTGTACTGCTTCTTGGTTAGTTTTATACATTTTCCAATTTCCTGCTATAACAATTTTTCTCATTTTTCCTCCTAATTTATTTCAAATAAAATTTATTTATACGATTGTTTTCTATGATACAAATCTTTTTTTCTTTTCTTCTTCAATGATTCTATCATAATAGAAATTTATATCCTTATAAAATACTTCAAGTATAGGAGCTATCTTTAGCTCCAAAATGTTTAAATAGTCTATATAGTTTTTCTTTTTTCTCTTTTCTATCAAAATTTTAATATTTTCATCTAAGGAATCTAAAATTTCTTTGAAATTTATATATATATTAAAATCATATGTCTCTTCCATTAAATTTATTAAATCTACAAACCAGATTAAAAAACTGTGAAGTTCAGCTATATCATCTTTTAAAAGTTTTTCACTATTTTCCAATTTTAAATTTATAAAAAATAATATTTCAAAAAAAACTTCTATATAACTTCTACAATATGCAAGAGATTCTATAACTAAATCCACATAAGATTTTGTTTCTACCTCCAATAGATTCAAATCTTCTATATTAATTATTGTACTTTCTTCTAAAAGGGCACCATTTATGTAAATGTTACTTATTATTTTTTCATTCTGCTCTAATTTTTTTGTTATTACTTTTATAATTCTTTCAAAATTTTTTCTATTTTTTTTCCCTAATTCTATTTTTTCATTATCTATGTATATTTCCAAATTTTTCACCTACTTTGCTATAAATCTTCTTGATATAGCTATTGAGAATACTTTTATATTGACATTCTCATCATTTTTTTCTATTTCTTTTTTTATAGACTCTATTGTAGCACCACTTGTAACAATATCATCAAACAGCAATATATTTTTATTTGCCAAATTTAACTTAGCTTGAAACGCATCTTTTACATTTTTTCTTCTTTCTGAGTAATTTTCCATTTTATACATATGTTTAGTATCCCTTATTCTATCAATTCTATAGTATTTTATCTTTAGTATGTCTAAAATAAGCTCCACCTGATTAAAACCTCTTTCTTTAAGCCTTTTTTTATTTATAGGAACAGGAATTATCATATCTATTTTTTCTTCCTGTAATAATTTTTCTATTGCTTTTCTTATCAATAAGGCTAAATCTTTAGCTAAATTTTTTCTATTTCTTAATTTATAGTCTGCTATTATTTCTCTTATTTCTTCATCATAATAAAAAATATAATAGAAATCCCCTATATTTTTTAGGTAAGATATTTCTACTAATCTATTCAAACAATTCCTACAGATAAAGCCTTTACGATCTAATTCTTTTGAACAATAGGAACATTTATTATAAAAAAATATTTCTCTTAAAATACTTTTAAATACTTCCTTCCAATTTGACATTTCCATGGCATTTCCCTTTTTCTTTATCTTCGTCAAGTATTTTAGCAAGATAAAATTCAGTATAACCACATTCTAAACAAGTTTTAGCATAGTAAAGATTTAACTCAACTTTCATAAATTTATTTTTTTTCTCAGGAAGTATAATACTTTTTTCCTCATGGTTTCTACAGCCACATTTAGGACATCTAAAATCCAATTTCATCACCCCAAGCTATATTTTTTATCCATTCTAGGTTTTCATCTAAATAACTCATACAATCAATTCTAATTTTATAATTAATATATTTTTTATTTTGTAAGTAAATTTGAGCCATATTAAAAATTCTTGAAAGCTTCCTTTTGTTTATTGCTTCATAACCATAACCATATTTATTAGTTTTACGATATTTTACTTCTATGAATACCAATTCTAAATCTTTCTCTGCTATTATATCTATCTCTCCATATCTATTCCTATAGTTTCTTTCAAGAATCCTATATTTTTCTTTTTTTAATATCTGACAACTTCTATCTTCATAAATATTTCCTATTTCTCTATTATTCATAATATTTTACCTAGAAAACTTTTTCTATGAACATCTTTTAAAAAACCATTTTTCTTTATATACTCCACATGTTTTTTTGTACCATATCCCTTATGCTTAGCAAAATCATAACCTGGATACTCTTTATCTAAATCTTTCATAATTCTATCTCTCGTTACCTTTGCTATTATTGAAGCTGCTGCTATTGAAAGACTTTTTGCATCTCCTTTTATAACAGAAAGTTGATTTCCTTTATATTCTCTTATTGTAAAGTTTCCATCAACCAAAACTATATTCTCTTCATAGTTCTCTAGTCTTTTTTTTAGTTCTTTTAAAGCTTTTTTCATAGCTAAAAATGTGGCATTCAAAATATTAATCTCATCTATTTCCGAAGCATTTACAATACCCACTCCTATTTCAAAATTTTCTTTTATAATATTATATAACTTTTCCCTTTTTTTCTCAGTTAATTTTTTAGAATCATTTATTTCATCTAAGGTTTGTGAATATTCCCTTATTTTCACTGCAGCTGCTACAACTGGGCCAGCTAAAGGCCCTCTTCCAGCTTCATCAACTCCAATAACTTCTTTAAATTTTAAATCAAATAAGTATAGATGATTAGTATTCATATTATTTCTCCTGTTATTTATACATTGACACATTAAATTTTAACTTTTCAGCTATTTCTATAAAATCATCAAACAATGGTGCTGTAAACTCATAGTCTTTATCATCTATTGGATTTTTAAATTCTAATTTATAAGCATGTAGCATTTGTCTTTTTGCCATATCATTAGAACTTCCATAGATATTATCACCTAAAATAGGATGATTTATACTTTTCATATGGATTCTTATTTGATGAGTTCTCCCTGTTTCTATTTCAACTTCAACAAGTGAATATTTATCTACTTGTTGTATCACTTTATAATTAGATATTGCTATTTTCCCATTTTTTTCAACAATAGCCATTTTTTTTCTATCTTTTATATCTCTACCTACAAAATTTTCTATTCTTCCTTCTCTTCTCTCTTCAGAAAAATTGCCCTTTACTATACATAAATAAGTCTTATGCACTGTTTTATTAACAAACATCGAAGCTAATTTTGCATGAGAATTATTATTTTTTGCAACCATTATAAGTCCACTTGTATCTTTATCTAATCTATGAATTATTCCTGGTCTTATTTTTCCATTAACAGTTGACAAATTTTGGGTATAGTACATAAGAGCATTAACAAGTGTTCCTGTATAATTTCCATAAGCTGGATGAACTACCATATCATATTTTTTATTTATTAAAATAAAATTTTCATCTTCATAAATTATTTTTAAAGGTATATTTTCTGGATTTATATCAATATCTTCCTCTTCAGGTATATTTACTAATACTATATTTCCCGTTTTCAATTTTTTACCATTTTTTTTGCATATTTTAGAATCCAGTAAAACATAACCAGTATCTATAAGTTTTTCTATATACGATCTTGTTGATTCATCTAGTTGAGAATTTATATATTTATCTAAACGTTCTCCACTATATTTACCATCAACTTCAAATTTAAAACATTCTTTTATTTTTTTCATAGTTTATCTCTTTATTTTATCATATCTTTCAAATTATTTCTATATTTCAACTATATCTCCAACAATTATTTGTAAATAATTAATTAACAATTCAGGTTCTATCTCAATTTGTATACCTCTGAGCCCACCACTTATTAAAATTTTTTTATTCTCATAAACTGATTCATGTATGAAAGTTTTATGTTTCTTTTTTATCCCTACAGGGGAACAACCGCCTCTTAAATATCCCGTATATGAAAATAAATCTTTCATAGCTAACATTTCAATTTTTTTACTTTCTGATAGCTTAGCAAGTTTTTTTAAATCTATTTTTTCTATTCCTGGAATACAAGCGATTATCATTTCTTTTTTTTCATTCAATAACACCAATGTTTTAAAAATTCTTGTTACATCTTCGTTTGTCTTAATAGCAACACTTAGTGCATCTAAATTATTTTCATCAACTTCATATTCTATTACTTTATGTTTTATTTTATTTTTTTCTAGTTCTCTTATCGCATTAGTTTTTTTCATATTTTTCTTCCTAGTTATTTTAATCTATTTAAAATAATTTTATTTCATTATTTTATCATAATTTAATTAAAAAAATCCATTTATTTTATAATTTCCTTAGGAATAAAAAAAAAAGAGAAGCACTAGCTTCTCTCCTCTATATATTGCTTGGCAAATACC
>NZ_JAUMYY010000075.1 GCF_030528405.1 Fusobacterium sp. | reverse complement strand
CTGCATCTAATAAACTTAGATATATATTATTTAAGTATGGATAATCTACTAAACTGTCTAAAGAACCTTCTTCTTCTGGTGGTAAAGGTTTTGCAAGCTCAGTTGCTTCTATTACTTTATATTTATTTCTTACCTTTGCTTTATATTCACTAGGTAAGCCCTTTTCATAAGTAACTTCTTCCTCTGGCATTATGACTATATCGTGAAGTAATGAATCTGCATCTATATTTAATTTATCTTGTGCTAATCTTTCACTAGGATTCATTGTATCTTTTTGTCCCTTAACAGAGTCTGTTAAATTATTTCCTTTTCCTAAGTTCTCAACTACTCCTATATTATAAGGATCTATTCCTATTATTATCTTTCCATTACCTTCTATTTTTATATCTTTTTTATATATCTCACTTGATAGGGAAGACATTACTCCATTATAGTTTAAAGAATTTACTGTTATAGTAAGCCTTCCTCCTTCTTTTACTGATATATTCCCTAATTGTGAATAATCTCCTAATAAATCCACATTGGTTGAGATATTAGTATTTACTTTTTCATATACTTCTGTTCTAAAATTATTTATTCTTAATACTTTATCTTTATTGGCTATACTATCATTTGGAACTAAATTTATTGCTTCTATATTTCCATTTATAACAATACCCCCAACTGCTGTTGTATTATCTATAGTTATACTCTTTAATTTATCTGTTGGACTAAATGGATCAATACCTAAAAGCCCAATACTGCTATTATCTTTAAATTCTATTTCTACTCCATCTTTAAACTTTATTCCATAACCCATATTAACTGTTGAATTATTAAAACTTAATTTTTTATCTGCTTTTATTATTCCTTCTCTCATATTAAAAATTGAATTATTATTTAGTGTTAAGTCATTATCTACTGTTCCTTTATAAGCATTTAATATTCCATTAGTTATTTTTGTATCTACTATAGCTTGGTTTTTATAGTTCTTTATTGCTCTTCCTTTATTATCTGTATTTCCGCTTGCTGTAAAATTACTTAAATCATTTACAACTATTCCTTTATTATCAAGTTTTCCTGCTCCATTTAATGTAGTATAATCTGCTGTATCTCCAAAGTTTATTATTCCATAATTATCTATTTTTTCCGTATCAGCTACTTTTCCTGCTACTACTTCATATATAGAACCATAGTTTTTTACTTTTTTATTTTCATATAAAGTATAAATTCTTCCTTCATTTTCTATAGTTATTCCTTTATTAAAAGCATCAATGCTATCAAGATAAAGTATATTAGTCCTATTAAATATATTTCCATTTAAGATTATTTCCCTAATCAAACCGAAATTATCTATATTACTTTCTGTTTTTGAATAAATTTCAAATATATTTGCTCTATTTTCTATTTTCCCTGTTCCTTTATTTCTTAACCGAGAAATTTTCCCCTTATTTATAAAGGTTTTATTTACTTCTGCTAAAAGTTCAAAATTTGATATGTCTTTTAATTTATTTTCTATTGTGCTTCCTTCTATTTTAAATAAATCTGCTTTTTTTAATTTTTCTGTTGCATCTTCCCAAATTCCTGAATTATCTCTTTTAATTCCGTTATTTCCTACTTGATAGATTTGCCCCGCCATTGCTATGTTTGATGATAATAAAAAGGCTATTAATGTGGCTGTCGTTATTGTTAGTTTCCTTTTTAATTGACTTTTTAACATTTTTTCTATTTTTTCCTTCATTTTATATCACCCCATTTTTTATATTTACTTTTATTTATGTTCTTCTTAATTCTATTGTATCAAAAAAAAAAAAAATGCAACAAATTTATACGTTTTATTTAAAATTATTTTATTATTTATTTTTTGAATTTGAAATATAGAAAATTT